>USDE01000030.1 GCA_900553345.1 uncultured Collinsella sp. | reverse complement strand
AAGGAAAGCACTTAATGTGCTTTCCGTCTTGCGCAGGACTGTAGAGCAGCAAACTCAACCCGCGCCAGCCGGCCCCGGAGACCCTCCCTGCCGTCACTTGCTTCAAAGACTTTGTTCCTCGCCGCTTCCGCGGCTCGAGGTCCCCGTTCTCCTCGGCGGGGTTGTCTAAGATTGTTGTTGAACTTCGGCCTTTGGCTCAAAGAAAAACGGGAGATGCGATCTGCATCCCCCGTTTTTGTTGCACCTACTCTAGGTCAATAAATTTGATGCTCAGAATCTTGCCGTCCTTGACAAGCATTCTGGCCATGGTGGGGCCTCGGGTGCCTCTTGGATAGCTGGCACTGCCTGGGTTGAGGACCAGGCAGCGACCCACTTGGGCTTCTTTGGTTACGTGGGTGTGACCGTTGATAGCTACGTCCACGGATCCCACCGGGAGGTCTTCACGGTAGTGGGCTACGGCGAACTTGAGGCCTTCGTAGGTAAAGAGCGCCAAGCGGTCCACATCGGGGCCGTAGTCGCGGTAGTAGTCGTTATTACCCAGCACCGCTCGCACGGGGGCGATGGTGCGCAGGTGCTCGTAGTCCATCTCTGACGTGAGGTCGCCGGCGTGGATAATCAGGTCTGCGCCCTCAAGCTCATCCAGGAGCGCAGGCGATAAATAGCCGTGGGTGTCCGAGATGATGTCGATACGCTTGGCGCTTGCACTGTTCATGGGATCCCTTCCGCAAAAAACGATTCGGCAGATACATACAAAAAAGGCCCCACGGCTCCGCAGACGATGGGTCTACAGGGCTGCGGGGCCAGTGTGCTAGAGACTCAGAGCCTTCTTGAGCGGCACGATGCGGCGGCGCGAAACCGGCACGCGTTCGTCGACGCCCGTAATGCCCAGCTGGATGGCGCCCGAGGGCACCGTCTCCACATCCGTGACGCACGCCAAGTTGACGATATAGCGGCGGTGAACACGGAAGAAGCCAAAGTCGCAGAGCTTGGCCTCAAACTGCGCCAGCGAGGTCGTCGACAAAAAGCGATCATCGACGGTATAGATGCAGGAGTAATCGTCCTTGGCCATGATAAAGCGAATGTCGTCCACGGGAATGAGCACCTTGCGGCCGCCCTTTTCCACCGGGATACGCTCGATGGTCACCTTGCTGTCCGTAACCGGCTTGGTGCGTTGCATGACCTTCTCGATCGCGCGATCCAAGCGAGCTTCCTCGACCGGCTTCATCAGATAATCGACGGCATCCACGTCGAATGCCTCGACCGCATGGTCACTATACGCAGTCACAAACACGATCGCCGGCGGATTTTTGAGCTTATGCAGCGCCTCGGCAAGTTGCAGGCCCGAGGCACCGGGCATCGAGATATCGAGAAACACGACATCCACGCGACTTTCCATAAGCATCTCGATGGCGGAGCGGACGCTCGACGCCTCCGTGATCGTGCCGATCTTGCCCGTTTGCTCGAGCAGGAAGCGAAGCTCCGAGCGAGCCGGCGCCTCATCATCCACAATCATCGCACGCAGCATAGGGATAAAACCTTTCGTCAACTAACTACGCCGGGCATCCGTCGCATGACGTTGAGCCCGTAGCCTTTTATTTTACTCTTGAATGTCGAAGATGCTCTCTGACAAATCAAGATGAAGGAGCACTTTGGTGCCCTTGCCCGGCGCCGATTCGACACGCGTATAGGAGTGCGGCCCATAAAAGCGATGGATGCGCTCCGAAATATTGTGCATGGCCACACCGGCGCCGCCACCCTGGGGAGAGCTGGCGTCGGGACGGGCAGAACGCTCGTCAAACAGTCTGGCGGCGGTACCCTCATCCATGCCCACGCCATTATCGGCCACGGCAATCAAGATTGCATCCTCGCCGTCTTGGTGAACGGTCACGTCGATCCTCAGGGCGTCGTCATCGCCCATGCCATGACGTACGGCGTTCTCGACAATCGGCTGGATCACGAACGCCGGCACCAGCGTATCTTCCACGTCCTCGGACACATCGAACGTCGCAAGCACGCGATCCTCGCCAAAGCGGGCCTTCTCAAAGGTAAGGTAGCGCTTGGTCTGTGCGACCTCGCGCGAGACCGGAATAAGCGATCCCGAGTTGTCGAGCGTAGCACGATAGAACGATGAGAACTCACGAAGCAGTTCACGGGCCCGCAGCGGGTCGGTGCGCGTAAACGATGCAATGGTGTTCAGCGTGTTGAACAGGAAGTGCGGGTTAATCTGCGCCTGCAGCGCACGCACCTCGGCGCGCGCCGTGAGTTCCTTTTGCACCTCGAGCTCGTGGATGGCGAGCTGCGTGGACAAGATCTCGGCAAAGCCCGAGGCAAGCGCATACTGGGTACGGTCGACGGCGCGCGGGGTCTTGTAGTAGAACTTGAGCGTGCCGACGGTACGATCGCCCACCTTGATGGGGGCGATAATGCCGGCGGGGACTTGGTTGTGCGAGCCGTCCGAGCCCACGACATCCACCATACGGTTGAACGACTGCACGATGCCATGTTCGATAACGTAGCGTGTGGCAAGCGTGTGGATGGGAGTATCGGGCAGCAGTTTTTCCTCAAACTCGCCCGCGCAGGCAAGCACGTTGTCCTCGTCGGTGATGGCCACCGTCATGGCGCGCGTCTCGGGCAAAATGCGCCGGCACACCAAACGCGCCGACTCCTGCGTCAGACCGCCCTTAATGTCCTCGAGCATGGCCGAGGCCACCGAGAGCGTCTCCTCGGTGTACTGGGAGCGCACCGAATCGGGATTGAGCGTCAAAAAGATAAAGATGCACAGAAAGATGCACAGCAGCGCACAGGCAATCACCGTGGCGATCGGCTCGATACCGGTCACCAAGGCAAAAATAAAGTACACCAGCACGCAAATGGCGCAGGCAACGGCAATGATGCGAAAGATTGATATTGAACTATCGCGCTGGGCGCGGCGGTCGATCATTCGGCCCCCTCCAGGATACTGATCAGTTGTGCGTCACGCCAAAGCCCGTCCATGATCTTGGGCCAAAAGCTCTGGAAACGCAGGTAGCTTGCAGCGTTTTGGCGCGCATAGGCCTTTGCCTCGCCGATACCATGGCGCCAAATGCGCAGGTAGCCCTCATGCTCGCGGGTAAACACGCTGCGGACCATAGCGGTCTTGCGCACGCGGTCGTCGAGCTCGCGCGAAATCCAAGGGCCCGGGTAGGGCATGAGCGATGCCGCCGTAACGGGAATGAGCTCCTTTTGATGCGCGGCGAATGTCAACTTGGCCCGTTCGTAGTACCAACGGTATACATCCTGCATAAAGCGCGGTGAGCGCTTTTCGGACTCCGGAGGCAGATGGCGCACGGTCCACTCGTTATCGAACCACACGTCGTAGCCAAACATGCGCATGTTAAAGAGGTAATCCAAGTCCTCGCCGCGGGTGATAAACGGGTCAAAGGCCACACGCGTAAAGGCGCGGGCGTGCAGGGCCATCAGGCCGCCGCACACGTAGTTGGAACGCGAGATGCGGGTGCCCGAGAGCGCCTTTTTCATCCAACGGTTGAACTCGATGCGCTTGGTCCACCAACGATGGCAGATGCCCGCCTTGTCCGTGGGAGCCAGCGGCGAGCCGTCGCGATCGTAGAAATAACCGCTCTTGACCAAGATCGGCAAGCCCTGACGCGTCTGCTGCCCCAACGCATAGGTCGCGCGCTTCATAAAGTCGGCGTCGATGACAGTCTCATCGTCATCCAAAAAGATAACCGCGTCATGCCCCAGCACAGCGGCACAGGCTAGCCCCATATTGCGGATGGCACCGTAGCCTCGCAGGCTCACGCACTCGCCCGAACCCTTGGGCGCGATCTGAGCAACCCGGTCTGCGATATGCGAGGCCTGGGTGTTGGTGACAACGGTGACCTTGAGCGTGGGATGCGCGTCGACAATCTCGTGCACGCGCAGCGACACATCGGCTGTAGCAGAAACGGGACAGACCACCAAAAGGATGATGCGCGGGATGTCGCGCACCTGCTCAAGCGAGGCCAGGCAGCGGTCGAGTTCGGGATTGTCGGCGTTGAGTCGTGTCGAATGGTCATAGGTGCCAGGGGCGTTTGCGCAAGCGTCATCGCCCGCCCAATACGTTGGAATCACGACTGTGGCGTTCATGCCTTACCCTCCCTGCAACACAAAAACGGGACGCCGCCAAACACAGGCGACGCCCCGCGACCTAGCTGATTCCATCATACCCACTTGGGCAAATCATTGCTCGCAAGTCGCAATGTTTATTGCGGATAACCCCAAAAGAGTACCGTGGACAGGCACAATAGCTGCTCGCTCCTATGCGGCATGCTCTGCCGCCCGAGTCATGCGGGACAGGCGGACCAGCAGCATAAAGCCAACGATCAGCAACACGCCAATGGAAAGGACGCCCAGTGACGGGTTGCCGGTCAACGAGGTGACGACCGACACCAGGAAGGTGCCCATGACGCTTGCATAACGACCAAAGATGTCAAAGAAGCCGTAGTACTCGTTGGATTTTTCCTTAGGGATAATGCGGCCAAAGTAGCTACGGCTGAGCGCCTGCACGCCGCCCTGGAACAGGCCGACCATAATGGCAAGCACCCAGAATTCGAAGGCGGTCTTTAGGAAGAACGCGGCAAACAGCACAATGCCCATGTAGGCGGCGACGGCCACCAGGATCATGTTGAGCGTGCCCACGCGTCCGGCGAGCTTGCCGTAGATGATGGCGGACGGAAAGGCCACGAACTGCGTAACGAGCAGCGCCAGGACCAACTGGGTCGAATCAATGCCCAAGGCCGATCCGTAGCTGGTTGCCATGGAAATGACCGTGTGCACACCGTCGATATAGAAGAAGAACGCGATCATGTAGACCAGCACGGTCTTGTTGTGGGCGATCTCGCGCATGGTGTGTCCGACCTCGGAGAACACACCGCCCACGATGTGGCCGATAGTGTCCTCGGGACCGCGCTCGCGACCGTACTTTTGCTTATAGGTGCGAATGAGCGGCAGGGTAAAGATGAGCCACCAGGCACCAGTGATGATAAACGACAGACGCGTTGCCAGCATGGTAGGGACGCCAAGAGCGGGGCCACCCATGATGAGCGCCAGGCAGATGACGAACGGCACGGTGGAACCGATGTAGCCCCAGGCATAGCCCGAGCTGGACACGGCGTCCATGCGCTCGTCGGTGGTAATGTCGGGCAGCATGGCGTCGTAGAACGTCATAGAAGAGTTAAGGCCGATGGTGCACAGCACGTACACGGTCAAAAATGCCATGGCGGACATTGGGATAGCCTGCGCCAGGCAAAGCACCAGGCCCGTGAGGAAGAAGCCCAAGAAGAACTTGATCTTGTTGCCAGCGTAGTCGGCAAGCGCGCCCAGAATGGGCATGAGCATGGCGATGACCAGCGAGGCGATCGTCTGCGCATTGCCCCAGGCGACCACCAGGTCGGCCGAGGAAGCGCCGGTATTGATGGCGTTAAAGTAAATGGGCACCACCGAGGTATTGAGCAGCACAAGGGCCGAATTGCCCACATCATACATAACCCAGTTACGCTCGAGCTTGGTGTATTTCATGGACAGGGACCCTTCGTATTCGCCCGATATGCAGTTAGTTCATCGTACCCCAATTGTCCAGAAGCACCGGTAAGGATTCGGCAAAGGGGCACGCACAGGCCCTATTCCTCGCGGTCGAACTCTTCGTCGGCGCCGAGCACGCGACCGCTGTAATTGACGTGGTTGGTCACGGCTTCCATATCGCCGGTCTCGATAAAGCGGGCGACGGTGAGCTCGTAATCGAGCAGCGCGCGATCAAAGACCTCGGGGAAACTCTCGTTCGAGACCTCGTCGGTAAAGGGATTCTTCCATGTCAGATGGCCCAGGTTACCGGTGCGCTCGGGCAGCTCCGTCGTCACGCGATGGGCAAGGCCGTCGAGCAGCGAGTAGTCGTGCACCAAGCCCTCAACCAACGAGATCGCGCGCGTCTTTGCGGAGCCGGCCGGCTCAATCGCGCGGTAAAGTCGCTGCATATTGGCAACGGCAGCACCGTACTCCCCCGCCGGAATGTCAATGCCGTACACGCGTCCGGCAACATAGCTCATCAGCACGCCGGCCACGCGATTGATGCGATCGGTGGTGACGATCTCGCCCGCCGGCGGGTAATCGTCGACCGTAGCGCCATCGCGTTTAAGCTGCAGCATCAGCACATCCAGGTCGCTCTCGATCACGGCATGGACCTGACTGCTCGAATTCTCAAGCTCTGAATCGGACTCCACGATGCCAAACTGCTGCTCATAGACAAAAGGATGGGCGTTGCGGTCGAGCACGTAATGAGACAGCAGGCCCAGCGCAAAGGCACGACCCAAGCTGGCGTCGCGCGGCAGCAGATGCGACACGCCGTCGCGCAGGCACGCGAACTGGCGAGACATGCGCGACCGATGCATGACCTGCGCCAGCAGCGTGCAGTCGGAAACACGCGGTGTCAGAATGTGAAAGAAAAACGGGTCGGGGCCTTGGTTGCCCAAGATAAAGGCAATGCGCTCTTCATCGGACGTGATGACGCCCTGCGGAAGACGGTCGATGCTTTCCTCGCCAAACAGATGATGGGTGATAAGCGCGGGCATAATGATCCTTTCGATTTCATTCGATGCCACCCATTATGCCCACCGCGCGCCCATGCCAAACCTGCGATGGTAAACGACGGCACGCAGACCGTCTACGCAAGCCCCAAGTGTGCTTTAACCTCGGCAGCGCGACGGCGGGACACGGGCACCATCGAGGTTACGCGATCGAGCCTGAGCTCCATAAGACCCGTGGAACCGATCTCGACATTGTGCACGTCTTCCAAATTGACCAGATAGCTGCGATGAACGCGAATAAAGCCCTCGGAGACCAAGCGACGCTCGAGCGAAGAGATCGACTCATTGATCAGGTACGTTCCCTCGGCGCAGATGGCATTGCAAAAATCGGCACGCGCCTCAAAGTAGCAGACGTCTGCGGCGGGAATGAACACCTTTTTGCCCCCGCGGTCCACCGTCAGACGCAAAGGCTGGCGCGGAGCGTGGATAACACGACGGGCACCCAAGGCTGTCTCGATCTTGTCGAGTGCCTTTGACAGGCGTGCGTCCTCGACCGGCTTGACGACATAGTCGACAGCATCGAGGTTATACGCATCGGCGGCAAACTCGGCAAACGCCGTCACAAACACCACGACCGGCGGCGTCTTTAGGTTCTGCAGCGTCTCGGCAAGCTCAATTCCCGAGCGACCGGGCATGGTAATGTCTAAAAACAACACGTCGGGCTTGTTCGACAGAATCGACTCCACGGCTTCGGTGACATTGCCCGCCTCGGCAATCTGGCCCACACGCGCATCCTTTTCCAACAGATAGCGTAGCTCAGCCCTAATGGGAGGCTCGTCATCAACCACCAAGATGTTCCAGCCTTCGGACATATGTGCTTCCCCTCTTTTTCTCTCAATCCAACCGCGTGCTACGCCGTCAACGGCGCGGGCTCATGCGGCTCGCCGTTCAGCTCGACGATGACCTGCGTTCCCACGCCCTCCTGGGACTTCACGCGCATGCCGGAATCTTCTCCGTAAAAGAAATGGATGCGCTGAAGCACGTTGAAGAGCGCCAGGCCGCAACCTCGCTTGACGGAGCCGGCGGCGGTAATGCTCTCGGGCTCCTCCAGGCGATGTTGCTCAAACAGATGCGCACAGACTTCTTCGCTCATACCGATGCCGTCGTCCTCGACGATGATCTCCAAACCGTCATCGGTCTCGAAAGCCCTAACATGAATAGAAAGCGGCTCGGTCTCGCGCTGCGCGTGCTTGATGCAGTTTTCGAGCAACGGCTGCAAGATAAACGGCGGCACCATGCAATCGCGCACCTCAAAGTCGATATCGACCGAGACGCGCAGACGGCCGTCGCCATAACGAGCCTGCATAAGGTTGATATAGCGAGTGCCCTGTTCCACCTCGTGCTCGAGCGTTGTGAGGGTATCGGAATCAGAGAGCGTCTGACGGTAGTAATTGGAAAAGTCGATCAGCAGCGATCGCGCCTTGTCGGGCTCGGTTCGAACGAGCGACACGATCGTGCTAATGGTATTGAATAGAAAATGAGGATCGACCTGCGATTGCAAGGCGCGCAGCTCCACGCGGGCCGTAAGCTCGTCCTGGCGCTCGAGCTCAAAGCTCGCAAGCTGCGTGGAAATGAGGTCGGCAAAGCCCGAGGCAAGCGCCGTCTGGCGCATATCGATGCTGCTCAGACGGGGATAATACAGCTCGAGCGTGCCCACGCAATGCCCGCGCACGGTAAGCGGTGCGACAATACCGGCGCGCAGGCGCGGAAAGTAGCCACCCGTCTCGGTCGAGGCATCGCGCGAGAACACGCTTTGCTCACCGCTGTTGATCACGTTGAGCGTAGTCCGCAGCACCACCGGGGTGCCCGCGGGGCATTTTGCCGAGTCCTCGCCCCAGCTTGCCAACACCTGCTTGCCGTCGGTAAAGCAGATGGCAGAGGCGATAGTTTCGGACAGGATGATCTTAGAGGCGCCCAGGGCAGCTTCGGGCGTAAGGCCGCGCGACGTGTAGGCGAATATTTTTGAAGCGATGGCGAGCGTGCGGTCGGTTGCGCTCGATGTGAGGTCGTCGGGAACGACAAAGACGTACGAGAAGAAGAAGCACAGCATGACCAAGCCGGCAATGACGACAACGGCCGGAACGGGATTGGGATTATCGGTTAGATCCCAGATGAGCAGCAGGATAAGCAGCGGAACGACAATACCGAGCAAGATGGCTTGAACCACATGCTGAGCGGTACGAAAGACCTTGGTAGAGTTGTAGCTCTTGCCCAGAATCAGCCTATTGAGATCCACCGTCATCTCCTTCTTACCGACGCACCCCATAGCAATAAAGAGGGCCGCAAGCGACCCTCTCCATTGCATTATGCAATCAAATACTGTGTTTTACATCAAGCCATCGATGAACGGTAGCTTAGGCGCTGTACTTGTTTGCCTCGCCGAAGGTGCCGCCCTCGACAATCCAGCCGTCCTTCATGATGACGTCCATGTTGTCGGTGTTGAGCACGTGGATGTCGGCGGCGACGTCACCGTTGACGACCAGCAGGTCGGCGCACTTGCCGGCCTCGATGGAACCGGTCTCGTCCTCGATGTGGCACATCTTGGCACCGTTGAGGGTGGCGCAGGTGATGGTCTCGACCGGAGTGAAGCCGATCTTGTCGACGAACTCGTACATCTCCTCGATGGAGCAAGTGCCGTACGGGGTGACGAAGGAGAAGGAGTCGGAGCCGATCGTCATGACGACGCCGCGCTTCTTGGCCTCGCGCAGGCAGTCGTAGTTGCGCTGCAGCTCCTTCTCGACCAGGGTGCCCTCGTACTTGTCGTGCAGCTCGGGGACGTAGACGGGCGGATAAGTGGCGTACCAGGTGGGCAGGAAGGCGATCGTCGGGGTGAAGAAGGTGCCCTGCTCGGCCATGAGGTCCATGGTGCGCTCATCGATATCGAAGCCGTGAATCAGCTGCTCGCAGCCAAAGCGGACGGAATCGTAGGCAGCGGCATGGTTGTTGTAGCAGTGGCTCCACACGGGGATGCCGACCATCTTTGCCTCTTCGACCACGGCCTGGATCTCCTCGGAGCAGTAGTGCTGGTCGCGACCGGAGTCCCAGCGCCAGATGCCGCCACCGGTAGCCCAGATCTTGATGGCATCGGGGTTCTCGCGCAGGCGACGACGGACGGCCTTGCGCAGATCCCAAGGACCGTCGACCTGGTCGCCCCAGGGATGGGATTCCTTGTTGAGCTCCTGGGTGCAGTGGTGGGAGTCACCGTGGCCGGCAACGCGGCAGAAGCCGAGGCCGGTGGCCAGAACGCGCGGACCCTTAAAGACGCCCTTGTCGATGCAGTCACGGATCTGGATACCAAAGCGGCCGATCTCGCAGACGGTGGTGAGGCCGTGGGTGAGGCAGTCGTAGGCCTGCTTGACGGCGACGGCCTGCTTCTCGAGGAGCGGCTGCATGACCCAATCGGTGTCATCGTCGGTCAGGTTGCCCGAGAAGTGCAGGTGGGTGTCGATCAGGCCGGGAAGGACGGTCTTGCCGGCGGCGTCGATGACCTCAACGCCCTCGGGAAGGTCCTGCATAGCGCCGGCGTACTCGATCTTGCCGTTGTCGTCGACGAGAACGAGGGAGTTCTCGACCGGCTCGGCACCGGTACCGTCGATGAGCTTGCCGCCAACGATTGCATACTTAGTGGACATGGTTCCTCCTTATGGATCCATATAGTGGGCGAGGCCGTGTTGGGTTAAGGCCTCACAAAGCTACCCAAGTGGTGCCGGGTTCGGTGCGCGGGAGAGAGGATTCCGCGCACCCGATCCGCCCCGGCTAGGCGTTACTTTTTGCGGGAATTGGTGAAAGCCATGAGGGCCAGGCCAATAGCCAACCAACCGATCACGATGCTCCACTCCACCATGTTGAGGGAGGCGGGAGAGAACGGAATCACGAGCAGGCCGATGATGATGGCGCAGGCAGCGATAGCGAGGCCGATGCCAAACTTGCCGCCGGGCACCTCGTAGGGACG
>USDE01000029.1 GCA_900553345.1 uncultured Collinsella sp. | reverse complement strand
ACCGACCTTCGCCTTTGCCGCTACTTTGGCCTGATGGATGGCTACTGGCTTCGAGCCCAGATGGCGTTTGATCTCGAGGCAGAGAAGAGGCGCATCGAACCGGAACTGGATAAGATCGTTCCCGTTCAGCAGGCCGTTGCGCTGTAGCGCTCAAAGATGTTGAGGTTGGAGTGACGATGGAACGACGCCGACAGACTGCCGTGTACAGTCCTGGTGGGTGCGGGTGCGGCTTGCTGCTGCTCCCGGTTATTGCTGTGAGCATTGGCGTGATGTTTGCGCTTGCTGGACTGGCCGCAGCGGCACTTGTGCTGTTGATTGTGGCCATTGACGTGACGATTTGGCTTTGCCGCTCTCGCGAGCAACGTCGTGCCGATGGCAAGACCAATGTCGGATGGGTCTTCTTTCTGATCATTGCGTACCTGCTGAGTGTCAGCTACCTGGTGTTCTTTGTCCTGTTGATGATCAGTGCCTTTACCGGGGAATCCGTCACGGTGGGGTAGGCTTCGACGAGCCTCTTGAGGATGAAAAAATGGAGCCGGATGGGAAATACCCCCATCCGGCTCCATTGCTCAATATTGGCGTGCACTTCTACTCGGCTGCCTCGCGGCGAGCGACCTCGTCGATCAAGATGGCATCGCCGTGCTTGGCGGCGGCAATGCTCGCGGCCATAATCATGCCCATTGCCGTGATGTAGGCGAAGAGCATCGACGGCGCCACGTCCATAACGATGCCGGAGAGAATCGGCGTCGCCACCTGAGCCGCCATGCTCACGGTGTAGTAGTAACCGGAGTAGCGGCCCACGCTTTGGGAGCTGCAACACTCCAGAATCATCGTGTACACGCACAGGTCCACGCCGCCCAGCGCGACGCCCATCAACAAAAAGACCCCGTACAACACGGGCGAGAAGCCGGGTGCCAGCCAAAGAAGCGTGGGGCACAAAACCATGATGACGGCGGTGCCCAGGGCGACCTTTTTGCGGCCGATTTTGAGCGAAAGGTTTGCCAGGGGTACGTAGCTTAGCAGCGCGCCTGCAATCGTCACGATATTGATGATGGCATAGGAACCGCCCTCCATGCCATAGAACAAATCGGCATAACGGCTGATATTGGTGGTCATGGCGTTATAGCTCATGTAGTAGAAAAACGTTGCGGCGAGCAGCATGATGATGGAGCGACGCACGTCGGTGTCTGCAACGCGTTCCTTACCGCCGGCCTCGGGGGAGTCGTCTTTGTCAATCTGATCCTCGTCGATGCCCATTGACAGCGATTTCTCGCGCATCTTTTCGACGAGGGCGGGCTCACGGACAAAGATGCCGTAGACAACGGCTGACACGAGGATAAAGGCGGCCTGCAAGATAAAGAGCGGAAGATAATCAGGTTTGTCGGCCTTGGGAACCATGACCGAGATGGCGACGAGCATAAGACCCGTTCCCGCATAGCCGACGATCCTTTCGATTGAGTCCGCCTTGGTTCGAAGTGGGCGAGGCGTAATATCGGCCACAATGGCGACCGTCATGGTGCGGTAGGCGCATATTGCCAAAAGCGTGAGGATAATCGCGCCAATGAGCAGAGGTAGGCTGCCCATGTTGTTGGCGATCGCGATGAGCGGGACGGAGAGCATTGCCACCGCGGAGCCGCCCAAGATAAAGGGCGTTCGGCGCCCGAGTTTGCTTGCGCAGCGGTCCGAGAGGATGCCAAAGAGCGGAAGCAGGAACAGGCCAAAGACATTATCGATGGCCATGATCGCGCCGGTGAGCGAGTTGGATAGGCCAAAGGTCCCTGTGAGCATCTTGGGAACGATGCCGTCGTAGACCTGCCAAAAGCTGATCATGCCCATAAAGGGTAGGGAGGCGAGGGCGACGGCCTTGGTGTCGAGCCGGGCCGCCCGCTTAAGATTTGGTTGGGTCATGCTGGTTCTCCTGGTCGGTAAAAGCGGGGAGGGGTGCTATCGGCCCCCGTTCTACAGTTGTTCAAGGTTGGCGAGAAACGCCACATAGAATTCGATGCCGCGCTTGTAGACGTCGACGCCGATGCGTTCGTTGGCGGCATGGATGAGCTTGCGCGCCTCGCCCGAGTAGATAAAGCCGCAGAAGCGGTAGACGCGATCGCAGATCTCGTTGAACTCGCGCGAGTCGGTACAGGAGTTCTGCACGTAGGGAGCAAAGCCGGCCTCGGGATAGACACCCGACACGCAGCGATGGATGTAGTTGAAGGCGGCATCGTCTTCGTAAGGCGAGATGGGCGCGGGCTCGGTGTAGGGAATCGCCTCGTTGATTTCGACGGTGACATGGTCGGGGCTTACGCCCGAGGCGCGGCACTGCTGGGCGGCGAGCTTGCGGGCGCGCTCAACGGCATCGGCGATGGTCTCGAACGGAGCGATGCGCACGTTGAAGTTGGCGCGAGCAACTGGTGGCAGCACATTGTGCGCATTGGAGCCTTCGAGCTGCGTGAGCGCATAGGTTGTGCGCAGCATGGCCGAGGTCTCGGGGCTGGCGGCCATGATCTTGGTAACCGCGGGGCGCGTGAGCCACAGGTTGCCAAAGATTGCCTGATACGTCGCGCTGCTACGGGCACCCAACTCGGTCAGTGTGGCCTCGACGGCGGGCGTGAGCTGCGGCTTGCCGGGGTTGGCCGAGATAGTCTCGCATACACGGCAGAGAAGACGGCAGGCATCGTTTGCCGCAGGCGTAGAGGCATGGCCGCCGTCGGCGCGCGCCGTGACGGTAAGGTCGACGTGGCCCTTCTCGGACACGCCTACCATGGCAACGGGTTCGGTGACGCCGAGCGGGGCGTCGGTTGCCACGGCGCCACCCTCATCGAGCACCATGTAGGGATGGATGTTATGCTCGCGAAGCCACTGCACTGCATGGGTTGCAGTAGGTGCGGCGATTTCCTCGCCATCGCTCGAGAAGAACCAGACATCGCGCGGGGGAACGAAGCCCTGGGCAATCAAATGCTCGGCGGCCTCGAAGAAAGCCGAGACGATGCACTTGGTGTCGAGTGATCCGCGGGCCCAGATCTCGCCGTCGAAGATCTCGGCTCCAAAGGGATCGTGCTTCCAGTCTTGGCCCTCGACGGGCACGACGTCCTGATGCGCCATCATGACGATGGGGTCCAAGGCGGAATCGGCGCCAGGCCAACGCAGGAGCATGCCAAAGTCGTCGACGCGTGTGAGCTCGGCGACTTTAAAGAAATGCGGATAAAGTCGCTGAAGCGTGGGAATCCACTGGCTGAAGGGCTCATCGTCGCGCTCGGCGATGTTCTCACGCGAAACGGTGGGGATGCGCAGCAATTCGCAAAAGCGCTCGACGGCTGCCTCGTCTGCCTTGTAGGTGCCTGCATCAAGAGGCGCGCCCTGTGCGACCGATACCGATGCTCCCATGGTGGGACTCCTTTCGTGTTGTATATCGAATACGTCAAGATTATCGCCCGCACCGCGCGTGGGAAATGGCGAAACACGTTGTTCATCTGCGGGCGGCGGGTCGGATAGCCTTAGCCGACGATGACCGTGCCGTCTTCGGTCACGGTGATGGCGTCTCCCGTCGACACAGCATCGAGAAACTCATCGCCCAGGTTGTCAATGGTGGGCATGGGGGTGTCGGTCCATACGCCCGAGAGGATCGCGCCAGCGGCGGCAAGGCTGTCAATGGGTTTGGAAAACAGCAGGCATGCGGGTTGGCGCCCCATTTTGGTGGCGCAGAAGAGCACCATGCCGCCTGTGGTGGAGCCGATAGTCTGCGGAAGACACAAGGCACATCCCGCCAAAGGTTTGCCGTACAAGTCGGGATTGTTTTGGTCGGAACACGTGGCCTTTTTGTCGCCAAACATCAGTGCCTTCTGAAACGATGCGAGTGTGTTGAGCCCTCCGTGAGAGACAAGTGCCTTGGCGTGGGCAGTTCCGGGGACAACGACGCGGCCGTGAAAGATTTTTTCCATGAGGAGTCGCCTTCCTATTTGATTGGTTTTCCGGTGGTGACGTAGGCGAGCACCTCGTCGTCGGTGTAGTAGCGCGATGCCGAGTACGTACGCAACTTGTTGGAGTTGGTGATGATGGGCATGCTGCCGCACAGCGGGTTGTTGGTGTACATAAGCGGGCAGATGCTCGAGACGACGGCACCGGTAGTCGAGAGGCGTCTGTATGCCGCAGTCTTGCGGAAGGCGTCTGCCACGGATGGGGCGGCGGTCAGTACGGTGGGTACTTGCACGCGGCACTTGCCGGAGGCGCTCAGCCCATCGCAGATGGCGTCTGCCCAATGGGCGAGTTGTGCAGACGAGAGGTGGGGGCAGCCGATGAAGGCAAGCTTGGGGCGCGCGCCCGGGTTCTTCCACATAACGGGGTAGCTCGAGCGGATGCGTTCCAGCTCGGCGTCGTCAATGCGATAGATTTGGGCGTCTGGTGCTATGAGGTGTTCGCCTTGTTCGACGGCCTCGGGCGTGATGCTGTCCACGTGGTAGAGCCCGACAGCGCCGTTCGATGCGCTGGCGGCGCCCATGTCCTTAAGGTAGTCCTGCGTGCCGGGTGTGAGTTCGCGGCCAAGCCAGCGGTCGAGGCCTTTAATGTAAGGGACGTCTTCCATCACCTTCATGCCAATGGCGCTGCCAAGCACTTGCGCTTCGGGCTTGCGCTTACAGTCGACTTCGATGATCCAGGTCGCCTTGCGGCCCTCATCGGTGAGCAGACTGAATTCCGGGACAAAGCCGGCAATTGAGCCGAACATCTCGATGATGCCGGAGTTGCGATTGCAGCGAGCGCCCAGCACGGAGTTGGCAAAGACCACGGCGCTGCTTTCTGCCCAGCTTAGGATGTCGCCACGCCGAGGTCGATTGCCAACCTCGGGCTGGTAGCAGGTGCAGGTGAAAGCATCGTTGTCCAATAGACCCATGCTGCGCAGCTGTGCCTCATAATCGTCTTGTTTGGAATACATAATCTTGAACAGCAGCTTTTGCAGCGGGTTGGCCGGGACGGCGGGGTCAAGGGGCCTCGGGTCGACCGAGAATGACTGACCGGACAGGGCGCCGTCTTTCAGCAGCTCATCCATAAGGTCATAGACTGGACCGAGCATGGAGAGGCCAAAACTTGTGACAAGATGACCGTTTGCGCCGGTCACGGGAACCATACGCTCGGCGCCAAAGCATTCGCCGTACATAACGAGGGTCTTGACCACTTTGGCCATGGCGGGGCCCTTGGCGCCGTCGAGCAGGGCTTGTTGTTGGGAGGTCAGGTTCATCTGTGAGCCCATCCTTTCGTGTTAGATATTGGTGCCGAGTCGGTATGCCGCACGGACCGCTTCGAGCACACGGCCGGGCGCAAACCCATCGCCGATGTTATGCAGCTCGTCAGCGGCGTGCGTCTGCTGCAGTTTGTAGAACAGCGCGTCGTCGGGGTGTCCGCCGCAGGCAATGATTACCAGGTCGCAGGTTAGCTCGAGTGACTTCCAGTCGTTGCCGATTTTGGGTGCAAGCGGGTTTTCGACGTTCTCGGGCAAGACCGGTGACCACGAGACGTAGGGGTCGGGAACGTTTTTGTGGCAGTTGCGACTCAAGTGGAGACGCGCACACCTCGATGGGGCTCCAGACTCGCGTTTGCCGCTGACTTCCGCGCGCTCGACGCGTGTCATATTGAGGAGCCGCACATTGCGTCCCCTGAGCGTATGGAGTAGGTGGCCGCGATTTGCCGTGCAGGCGCCCTGCATCATGTGAGGCAGCATTTCAATTACGCTGACCTGTGGTATGCCGTGTTCGACGGTGAGCCATTGGGCAACCTCGCAGCCCACGGCCCCTCCGCCAATGATGGTGACGGTTTTGGCGTTGCCAAGCAGCGCGGGTTGGCGCAGTAGCTGCGTTGCCAGCACGGCATGGCCCGATGCTGCAAGCTCCGTAAGACCGGGGATGGGCGGTATTGCATTGGAAGTGCCTGTCGCGCACACGATTGCGTCGAAGCCTGCTTTTGCAAGATCTTCGGCGCGTGCTGCCCGTCCAAGTTCGAGTGTCAGGTTCCCGTTGGGTTTTTCTGCCTGCTCGCGCACCTGTCGAACAAGATATGATCGGTAGTTATCGAGGTCGAACTTGATCCGGGCGGCGCTGGCGGAGAGGAGTTTTCCTCCAAGTTCATCTTCGGCATCGATGAGCTTTACGTCGTGGCCACGACGCGCGGCGATTAGCGCACAGACCATCCCGGCGGGTCCGGCTCCTATCACCGCTATGCGTTTGGGTTCTTTGGCGGGAGCGGGTGTCTGGGGCATGAGGTATTCAAAGCTGCAGCGTGGATTGACGGCACACTGCGGATGGCCCCCTTCGACAAACTCGTTGAGGCATCCTTCCTGGCATCCGATGCAGGGGCGAATATCTGCCACGCGACCGGCGTACGCCTTGTTGGGCCACTCGGGATCCGCAAGCAGCGGGCGTCCGAGCATGATCATATCGGCGTCGCCATTGCGAAGGGCACGTTCGGCAATGTCGGGGTAGCCCAACTTACCCACCGCGACAACGGGTACGGGAAGGCCGGCATTGGAGCGGATATTGTCGGCGGCAAAGCGCTCTCGAACGGCGCGCGCCACGGGAACGAAGCAGCCTGCGGGCATGCTCGCAGGCGGGTGGGGCATCCACCAGTTGTCATAGCAACCAAGGTCGACGTCAAAGATGTCTACTCCCGCCGCCACGAGCTCTTCCATATAACCCAGGGTCTGTTCGACTGTGCGGCCGCCGCGCATGCGTCCCAGATAGGTCGAATTCATGACCTGCTCGTCATAGGTTTCCTCGAGTGCAAGCGAAAGGTCGATGCGGTACATGATGGGGTAGTCGGGCCCAACGCGGCGACGGATTTCTTTGATCATATCGAGGCCAAACTGACGCCAATCGGCATAACGTCCGAGCTTGCGATGGTTAAAGGCGGGGTTTCCGAGCTGCTCGATAAGATAACCCTCGTGCCCGTGCAAATAGACGCCATCGATGCCCATGGCATGGGCATCGGCCGCCGCTTGGCCGATATTGTTTACGATACGGCGCAGCTTTTGATCCGAGAGGCGCATGCATGGAATGGCGGGGATGTAGTAGTTAGGCAAGAAACTCGCCGAGACCGGAAACTTTTTTTGCGTGATGAGGCATTGCGGGTTGCCCACGCGGCCGAGTCCGGCCGTAAGCTGGACAAAAATGCGCGATCCGAAGGCATGGACACCTTGGGCAAGGTCGCGCCAGCCTGCCATAACGGTTCGGCTTCGATCGATGCGCGGGAAATAGGTGAGCTTGTCCAGCTCGGTGACCGTGGTATCGATGCCGTGGCTTACCGGTACGAGTCCTGTTGTGATGAGGCCGCAGCCGCCTTTGGCGCGGGCGAAAAAGTACTGCAGCATCATGTCGCTGGGACGACCAGTTTCCTCGCACATGTCGATATTGCCCATCGGCGCCATGACAATGCGGTTTTTGACGGTGAGCTTGTTAATTTTGATGGGAGAGAAGAGCTTGTCAAAAGGATAGAGCTCTTGTGTCATGCGGGACGATCCGCAACCGGAATTTTTGGCGGGCCAGCTGTCGAATGAGTCGACGAGTTGCTGCACCAGTACGTCTTTTCCCAATGAGGTTCCTTTCAGATGTTGACAAGGTAACAAAGCAGTTTACGTCTAAATGTTTAATAGTCAACAACAAAGGCATGAGTTCGGTGAAGGAAAAAAGACTCAATGAGTGCCAGGTGGCAAGCTGTGCTGCGACATTAGCTCCCAGCTAATGAATTTGAGCTCGCTGCCTCCTACGATGTGCTGTGTGCCGGCACGGTAGCCGGATCGTAGGAAGGATGCATAATGGCAAAAGAGGGAAAGAAGCCGATCGGCAAGATCGTTTTGGGCGTCATCGTGGTGCTCGTTGTTGCCGGCGTCGTGGGTTCTATGGGCGGTAACTCGTCTGATTCGTCTACGGGTGATGCAGCAAAGCCTGCCGAACAGACCCAGCAAGTCGAGGAGAAAAAAGAGGCACAAGAACCCTATACGGTTTCGGATGAGGCCGGGGATACGTCTAATCAGTTCGCGTATAAGATCACGGGCACGTTGACCAATAATACGGATAAAGAGCAAAGCTACATTCAGATTGAGTATGTTCTGTATGACGTAGACGGCAATCAGGTGGGAACGGCTCTTGCGAACACCAACCATCTCAAAGCGGGCGGCACCTGGAAGTTCGAAGCGATGAGCACGGTATCTCCCGACCAGGTTGCCAGCTGGGAACGTTCTGACGTGAGCGGTTTTTAACTAGAATTAAAAACATGGTTACTATGCGAGCTGGGGGGTGAGGCCATATGCCCGATAAGAAGCTAACCGAAGAGTTGCTCAACGAGCTGCTCGATGCTCCGAGTATCGAGGGCTATATCAAAGAGCACGACTTTACCGCCCCGTCGCTTTCGGGGTATCTGAAACAGCTTTTGGAAGAAAAGGGGCTGGAGCGTTCGCGCGTGGTGCGTATGGCCGACCTCAACGAGACGTTTGGCTATCAGATCTTTACCGGTGCGCGGCATCCGAGCCGCAATAAGGTGCTGCAGATTGCCTTTGCCATGGCGCTGACGCTCAAGGAGACCAACCGCGCCTTGACGGCGGCGGGCGTCAATGTCCTCAACTGCAAGGACCGCCGTGACGCCATCATCATTTTCTGTATCGATCGTGGCTGCAGCCTGCAAAAGGTGAACGAGGAGCTGTATCGCTTTGGTGAAGAGACGGTGAGCTAACAGCTAGCTGCCGGCGGAAGCGGTGCTCACGATATTTAGAACGTGCAGGGCACGGGCGTCATGGGGCGTCCGTGCCCTGCGTTATTATGGACGCTATGGATACTCAGAGCCCAACATATTCCGATGATGAGCTGACTGCTGCGCTCGCCGGACACCTGGCGTCACTTGAGCGTGATGACAGTTATCGCGTAGACCGTGTGCTCAAGCACTCCGACGTCGAGACGACCGAGCTCGTGTACTTTGAGGGCTCCGGCGGAGGATCTCTTGGCCCCTTTGTTCGCAAGCGCATCGACGCGTCGGCCCAGATTGGCGGGGCGTATGAACGCCTGTTTGCGGCCCAGCATGCTGGGCGACGTTACGAGCACTTGCCTCGGATTGTCGATTGCCGCCGCGTGGGCGACGAGCTTTGCGTGGTCATGGAATACATCGAAGGCGAAACGCTCGGGGCCCTGGTGGGGCGTTTGGGTGCGACGCCCGATTATGCTTGTGAGCTGTTTGGCGCCCTTTGTGATGCAGTTGCGGAGCTCCATGCCGGCTTTGCGTCGGCGGGGGAGATGGCCGCTCCGGTGATCCATCGCGACCTAAAGCCCTCGAATATCATCGTGTCGGGCGCGAGCTATACGCCCGATACGGGCATGACGTTTTCATCGCTGGTGATTATCGACTTGGGAATCGCTCGCGTGTGGCGCGAGGGAGCCGATGCCGATACCGTTAAGTTTGGCACGCGTCCCTATGCGCCGCCCGAACAGTATGGTTTTGGCTAGACGAGCGTGCGCAGCGATGTCTATGCGCTCGGTGCCCTGCTGTTCTTTTGTCTGACGGGGGCCGACCCCAAGCCGGGTCGGAACATGCGCGAGCAATGCGAGGCATATGATATCCCCGCCTCGCTTGCCGATGTTATTTGCATGGCGATGGCGCTCGATCCGGACAAGCGCTTTGCAAACGCGAAGGCGCTAGGGCACGCTGCGCGCGCATCCTATGCGTTGTCCGCACCGACGCCGTCGTCTGCGCCGAATGCTGCTTCCTTCCAAGAGCCTTCGGAGCGGCGAGCCGTGTGCCCTGCGCCCGTGCTCCCCACGGATCAGTCTCAGGGTGGATTGCCGTTGGTGCCTGAGCGCCCGAATTTACTCTCCCGCATTCCCGACACCGTTGGGCGCATTTGGAACGCATTCGTCTATCTTTCGCTACTTGTTTTCTTTGCCGGAAGCCATTTTGCCGTTTTTCATCCTACGGGCGCCAACCAAAACTACCCGATGTGGTTTCTCGCGATTGAGTATTTTATCTTCGTCGACGGTCTCGTAGTGCTCATCCATTTTGTGATGCTCGACAAACGCCGCCTTCGCCGGCGGTTTGAGCTACTCGATAGATACCGCGGTAAAAAGCTTGCAAAGCTCTGGCTCAAGGCTATGGGTGTGCTCTTGTTGGCAATGATTATCATTGTTGCCATTGCAAACGCGACTGGCGTCGTCGATACCTCCGTCGCGTAAAAGAAAAAGGGCCCCAATTGGGGCCCTTTGACGTTGATCTTAGATGCGGTTCATCTGGGTTGCAACCTTGTTGTACCAGTCCTGCCACGTGGGCGGGCAGTACTTTTTGGCGGCTGCCGGGGTAAGCGTGGAGCCATAGTTGGCGCCCAGGTAGGCAACGTGGGCAGAGACGCCCTCGCTCCAGCTACCAAAGCTCCGCCAGCCGCCGCCGCGGGCGCTCCAGCCCCAGGCGTTATAGGAGCCGGCACAATAGAGGCCCTTGCTGCTCTCGATGCAGGCGATGGCGGGAGACCAGCGAGGGTCAACACCGGTGTTCCAGGCTGCCACGGCAAAGTTGTAACCCTGGCCTGCCATGGGGGAGCCGGCGAGGTAGTTGTCGATGCGACTCGTCCACTCGTTGATAAACGAGTCGTAATCGGAGTTGCCGGTATTGGAGTTGTTCACCGTGGTGTCGATAGTGGTGTTGGCGTTATTGGCCTGGCTGTTGGAGTTGTTGCCGCTCACGC
>USDE01000028.1 GCA_900553345.1 uncultured Collinsella sp. | reverse complement strand
TGAACGCCCGGGCCTCGCAAGAGACCCGGGTTTTGTGTATCGACCGTATATACGGCGCCTGCCGTGTTTCGCTCAGATCGAGGAGTAGCCATGGATCTGCCCATCAGCTTGCAAGACATCACGTATGCCGAGAACTATCTGGCGCAGGGCGACCTGGCTACGGCGACGCCGCTGCTGGAGCGTCTGGTGGAGCTCGCCGAGGAGTATATTGATGCTGAGTGCAAGACGGAGGAGAAGCGTCAATACTTTAGCTTCGATAGCAAGTTTGAGCGCTTGGCCTATCGCCGCGTGGAGAAGGATCCGCGCGAGCTCGTGCAGGTCGAGGTGCCGTTTGACCGCCTGTACTCTGACATGGCGTTTGCCTACATTCGCCAGCAGGATTATGTGAGCGCTCGTAATGCCCTGATGCAGGCTGTGCGTTGGGACCCCATGAACTGCAACTATCGCTTGGATTTGGCCGAGCTGTTCCGCGCACTCGAGGACAAGCAGGAATGGGCATCGCTCTCGTTCTCGGTGCTGGAGCGTGCAAGTGATGGCAAGTGCGCCGCCCGCGCTTACGCCAATCTAGGTCAGTACTTCTTGGAGCCCGAGACCGAGAACGTTTCGGCTGCCGTGGGCTGCGCGCGTCTGGCGCTGCGCCTGGCGCCCAACGATGCGCATACGACGCGCCTGCTCAACAAGATCCATACCACCTATCCGGATGCCGCCGATGAGAGCGACGAGCACGTGATGGGTGAACTGGCCCTGCAAGGCGTTCCGACCTCGCCTTCGGCCGAGATTGCCATCTGCCTGATTATGTGCGCGACCGATGCCGCAAGCGACGGCGACAAGCAGGAGGCGACGCGCCTGACGGTGCGTGCTCGCGACTTGGTGGGCGAGGAGGCCTGCGCGGCGATTATTAAACTGGTGCGCGAGAGCGATGCCGAGCTCAATGCCGAGCGCAAGGCAAAGCGCGAGGCTGCGGGCTCAAACGCCGATGGCGCCAAGGAGGCCGGCGATGCCCGGTAAGCGCGAGCGCAAGCTCATTTCCAAGAATCGCTCGGCGCATCACGAGTACTTTATCGATGAGACATTTGAGTGTGGCATTGAACTGAGCGGCACCGAGGTCAAGTCGATTCGCGAGCGCGCCTGTCAGATCACTGACACTTTTGCGCTGATTCGTGGCGGCGAGTGCTGGCTCGTCGGACTGCATATCCACCCTTATAGCCATGGTGGCGTGTGGAATCGCGATCCCGACCGTCGGCGTCGTCTGCTGCTGCACCGCAAGGAGATCGACTTTCTTGACGGCAAACTTCGCAACCGTGGTTATGCGCTGGTTCCGTTGGAGCTCTACTTTAATACCGACGGCCGCGTAAAGCTGCTGCTGGGTCTGGGTCGCGGCAAGAAGCTCTACGACAAGCGCGAGGACATGGCCAAGCGTGATGTCCAACGCGAGATCGACCGCGCCCTCAAGGAACGCAACCGGTAGGCGCTCTATATAAGTTGCGGTGAGATACGGACTGTTTTGCCTGTTTGAGGGGCTATTCAGTCCCTATTTCACCGCAACTGCGGGCGTCTTATCTTTCTTACTGTTCTGACACATATGTCTCAAAGGCGGCGTCCGTTATGGGTGCCGCCTTTTTTGTGGGTACATACATCCATGAGGTTCCAACCCGAGCTAGGGGAGTGATCGTTATGGACAAAACTGCGTTCTTTACCATGCCGAGTGGCCTGTACGTGGTGAGCGCCGTGGCGGACGGGCTGCGTGCCGGCTGCGTTATCAACACAGCAGTGCAGGTGACATCCGCCCCGCCGCGCATCTCGATTGCCGTGAACAAGGAAAATGTCACGTCCGGCGTAATCGTATCGGCTAAGGCCTTTGCGCTGACCGTGATCGATCAGACGGCCGATATGCTCTATATCGGCAACTTTGGCTTCCGCACCAGCAGTGGCTACGACAAGTTTGCCAAGTACGAGACCCACGAGACCGCGCTGGGCATGCCCTATGTGCCCGAGCACGCGGCGGCGCTGTTTAGCTGCCGTCTGATTGATACCGTGGATGTGGGCACGCACCTGCTCTTTATCGGCGAGGTGGAGGATGCCGAGCGCTTGAGCGGCGAGGCCCCGCTGACCTATGACTACTACCACAAGGTGTTAAAGGGCAAGACGCCGCCCAAAGCCTCGTCGTATCAAGGCTAGAAATGTTCTAAAAATACTTGCATTATACTATTGAGAATATATACTAATAAGTAAGTACACCAGCAGTCACGTTCGAGAGGAGAACATCATGGCTGAGGAGAAGAAGACGTATAAGTTTGTGTGCACCGTTTGCGGTTACGAGGTTGAGGTCGACACGCCCGAGCTGCCCGAGGATTACGTATGCCCGGTCTGCGGCGTCGGCCCCGATGAGTTTGAGCTCGTCGAGGAGTAACTCGTAGACACACGGCGATTAGCCATACAGAGCTCTGTCCAAGGGCCCCGGTCGAATTCTCGGCCGGGGCCCTTTTGATTTATCTGACGGTTTAAAACGGCCTTACGTGTTACAGATTGAGACGTTATATCTGGACAGTCACGCCATCCCAATTACATCCCCGTTAGCAGCACGATGTCGAGAACCGTTACGATGACGCCGATTCCTACGAGCAACGCGTTGAGCGGGCGCGAGTTGGCGTATTTGCCCATGACGCGGGGCGAACTGGTGAGTCGTATGAGCACAAAGACCGTAATCGGCAGCTGAAGCGACAGCAGCGCCTGACTCCAAATGAGACCCTCAAAAGGATTCGGGACGACCAGACACGCCGCCACTGCGCCGACGAAACAGGTCGCCACTCCAATCGAGGAATGTCGGTCGTGGATGTCGTATTCCTCGTCGAACATGCCCGCGGTGATGGTGCCCGCCGCCATGCCCGCCGTCACACTACTCGAGAGGCCCGCAAACAGCAGCGCCACGGCAAAGATGGTCGAGCTTGCCGGACCCAGAATGGGGGAGAGCGTGGCCGCTGCGACGGCGAGGTCGTCTACGACAATGCCATGCGCAAAGAAGGTCGTTGCGGCCAGGATGACCATGGCCGAGTTGATTGCCCAGCCCACGCCCATCGAAAAGAGCGTGTCGAAGAGTTCGTAGCGCAGGCGTTCTTCGATAACTTGCTCGCCTTGACCTTCGAAGTGCATAGATTGGATGACCTCAGAGTGCAGGAAGAGGTTGTGGGGCATAACGACCGCGCCTAGGACACTTACGATAATCGCGGCCGAGCCGGTGGGCATACTGGGTGTGATCCAGCTTGCGGCGGCCTGCGGCCAGTCGACCTTGACCAGCGCAAGCTCGGCCAAAAACGAGAGTCCTACCACGCCTACGAAGGCGATGATCCAGCGTTCGGCACGCTTGTAGGAGTTCGTCATGAGCATCGCCATCGATACTGCCTCCACGATGACGCAGCCCGCACGCACGGGCAGCCCAAAGAGCATTTGAAGGGCAATCGCACCACCCAGGACCTCGGCCATGGCGGTGGCGATGGTCGCGAGGTAGGCACTGGCGAGCACCGTGCGCCCAATGAAGCGGGGGAGGTAGCGCGTCGTGGCTTCGGCAAGACAGGCGCCCGTTGCGATACCCAGGTGCGCCGCGTTGTGCTGCAATACAATCAGCATAATCGTGGACAGCGTGACGATCCACAGCAGCGTGTAGCCAAACTGCGAGCCTGCGGCCATATTGGAGGCCCAGTTGCCCGGGTCGATAAAGCCGACGGTTACGAGCAGCCCGGGGCCGATGTGCCGCGCAATGTCTAGGCCTCCGTGACCACCGGTGCGTCGGGAGCCAAAGTGTTGTTTGAGATGGTTGAGCATGGTGCGCTCCTGCGTGCCGTTTGTTTGACGCCGCAAAGGATACCCGTTTTAGGCTAAAAAGTTAACCAAGACTAACAAAATTGTTGTATTTGAATAGGATGGTGAAAGGGGACTGCCGAAATGTCTTGATCTGTAACAACTAGGGATGGAAATTGGACCTAGGTGTTACAGATCGAGACAGGAAGAAATGGTCCTATGGAATATCTCGATCTGTAACAGCTGACCGCCAAAATCGGCCCTTCGTGTTACAGATTGAGACAAACGGAGCTGTCCCTCGGAAAGATCTCGATCTGTAACAGTTAGTCGTCGAAATTGGGTCTTCCTGTTACAGATTGAGATGTTTGAAGCGGTGAGCTTGCAGGCCGAACTTGGGGCCCTTGTTGTCGCTCTTGGGGTCGGCGGTGTCCACTCGTAGAGCGTGCGTTACGCGATTGTTTCGAAACGGGCGGGAAACACAACGGGCCGGCGATGCTCCTACTATGCCTATTCAACTGACTGTCTAAATATCTAGGGGAGGATCGCGATGCAGGCAGATTCCGCTCAGCAGCAGGGCCTTTATCGCCCCGAATTCGACCACGATGCATGTGGCATCGGCGCGCTTGCCGATATCAATGGTGAGCGCCATCACCAGATTCTGGACGACGCACTGTCCATTCTGGTCAACTTGGAGCACCGCGGCGGCACGGGACTCGAGAAGAACACCGGCGATGGCGCTGGCATCCTGTTCCAGGTTCCGCATCACTTTTTCCGTAAAGAGGCTCAAAAGTGCGGCCAGATTCTGCCGGCAGAGGGCGACTATGGCGTGGCCATGCTGTTCTTCCCGCAGGACGACAAGGGCGTAGAGGACGCCCGTCGCGTGTTTGAGGAGGGCTGCGCCGAGGCCGGCGTGCCGCTGCTCTTTTGGCGCGAGGTGCCGGTCGACCCGCACGACCTGGGCGAGACGGCCCGCGCCTGTATGCCTACCATCTTGCAGGCCTTTCTGGGCCGTCCCGACGACACGCCGGCGAGCGACGCCTTCGAGCGCCGTCTGTATGTGTGCCGCCGCACCATCGAGAAGAAGGCTGATGCGGAGTTTGCCCTGCGCGACAAGATCTTCTACGTGTGCTCCATGAGCTCGCGCACTATCGTGTACAAGGGCATGCTGGTCGCCACGCAGATGCGCCGCTTCTTCATCGATCTCAACGACGCCGCCGTCAAGACGGCCGTGGCGCTCGTCCACTCGCGCTACTCCACCAACACCACGCCCAGCTGGGAGCGCGCGCACCCCAACCGCTTTATCATCCATAACGGCGAGATCAACACCCTCAAGGGCAACGTCAACTGGATTCGCGCCCGCGAACCCAACCTGTACAGCCCCGTGCTGCAGCACGATCTTGAGCGCGTGATGCCCATCATCAACCGCGAGGGTTCCGACTCCGCGATTCTGGACAATGTGCTTGAGTTCCTGGTCATGAACGGTCGCCCGCTTACGCGTGCCGCGTCCATGTTGCTGCCCGAGCCGTGGGACCACAACGACAGCCTGAGTGAGGAGCGCCGCGCCTACGACGCCTACCAGTCCATGCTCATGGAGCCGTGGGATGGCCCGGCGGCCATCGCCTTTACCGACGGTCGCACGCTGGGCGCCGCCCTCGACCGTAACGGCCTCCGCCCCGCCCGCTACTATGTGACGCGCGACGGTCGCTTTATGCTGGCAAGCGAGGTGGGCACCATCGAGGTGAGCCCCGAGAACATCCTGACGAGCGGCTGTCTGGGGCCGGGCCAGATGCTCGAGGTCGACTTTGCCCGCGGGCGCGTCATCTACAACGACGAGCTGCGCGCCCGTTACGCCAAGGAAAAGCCCTACCGTGATTGGATTGCCGAGGAGACGCTGACCGTCGACGCGCTCGATGAGCCCGTTCCGGCAACGCCCGCCGAGGACGCCGAGGTGCCCGCCGCCGTGCGCATGGCTAAGCTCGGGTATCACTGGGACGATGTTGACGAGGTCGTGCGTCCCATGGCCCAGCAGGGCAAGGCGCCGCTTGCCTCGATGGGCATCGATGCGCCGCTGGCCTGCCTGTCCAAGAAGACACGCTCCTTCTACGACTATTTCTATCAGCTGTTCGCTCAGGTCACGAACCCGCCCATCGACGCCCTTCGCGAGCATATGGTCACCTCGACCACGCTCTACCTGGGCAATCACGGCAACCTGCTCGAGGACTCCCGTACGGCCTGCCAGCTGGTTCGCTTGGAGCGCCCGCTGCTCAACGAGGAGGAGTTCGAGCGTATCTGCGCTATCGACCGTGTGGGCTTTAAGACCTGCCGTTTCCGTGCCGTGTACCGCCGCGATGCCGGCGAGGGCGCGCTGCAGGCTGCGCTCAAGCAGCTTGCAGAAGATGTTGAGGCTGCGGTCCGCGACGGCGTGAACATCGTGGTGTTGAGCGATCGTGCCGCTGCGGGCGAGGTGCCCGTGCCGTCGCTGCTCGCCGTGGGCTGCGTGCACAACCACCTGATCCGCGCCGGCGTGCGTACCTTTGCCGACATCGTGGTGGAGTGCGGTGACGCCGTGTCCCCGCACGACTTTGCGGCGCTGGTGGGCTACTCCGCGAGCGGCATCTATCCGTACAACGCACACGCGTGCATCCGCGATCTGGCGGCGCGCGGCGACCTGGACGTGACGGCCGAGCAGGGCATTGCCAACTACAACAAGGCCGCGACGGCGGGCATCGTCTCCATCATGTCCAAGATGGGCATCTCTACGGTGCAGAGCTACCATTCGGCGCAGATCTTCGAGGCCGTGGGCTTTACGCCGGAGTTCGTCAACGCGTACTTCGCCGGCACGGTGAGCCGTGTGGGCGGTATGGGCGTCGAGGACGTCGAGCGTGAGCAAAACGAGCGCTACGACGCTGCGCTCGCTATCCTTAAGAGCCCAGCTCCCGATCAGCTGCCCACGCTGGGCCTGACCAAGTGGCGCCCGCTCGGCGGCGAGGATCACCTGATCGATCCGCAGACTGTCTACTTGCTGCAGACCGCCTGCCATGAGGACAGCTACGACACCTTTAAGGAGTACAGCGCCCGCCTGCACCGCACCGGCCGTGCCGTGCGCCTGCGCGACTTGCTCGACTTTAATGCCAGCGGCCGCACGCCGATTTCGCTCGACGAGGTGGAGCCCGCGCTCAACATCGTCCGCCGCTTTAACACTGGCGCCATGTCGTACGGTTCCATCAGCAAAGAGGCGCACGAGTGCATGGCCATCGCCATGAACCGCCTGCACGGCCGTTCCAACTCCGGCGAGGGCGGTGAAGATCCGAGTCGCGAGACCCCGCTGGCCAACGGCGACTCCAAGAACTCCGCGATCAAGCAGGTGGCAAGTGCGCGCTTTGGCGTGACGAGCCGCTACCTGTGCAGTGCCTTCGAGATTCAAATTAAGATGGCCCAGGGCGCCAAACCCGGCGAGGGCGGCCACCTGCCCGGCAAGAAGGTCTATCCCTGGATCGCCGAGGTCCGTCAGTCCACGCCCGGCATCGGCCTGATCTCGCCTCCGCCGCACCACGATATCTACTCTATCGAGGACCTGGCAGAGCTGATCTTCGATCTTAAGAACGCCAACCCCGGCGCGCGCGTGTCGGTTAAGCTGGTCAGCGAGGCCGGCGTCGGCACCATCGCCACCGGTGTGGCCAAGGGCGCTGCCGACAAGATCTTGATCAGCGGTCACAACGGCGGCTCGGGTGCCGCTGCGCGCGACTCTATCTGGCATGCGGGTCTGCCGCTGGAGCTTGGCCTTGCCGAGGCCCAGCAGACGCTGCTGCAAAACGGCCTGCGCTCGCGCGTGGTGCTCGAGGCCGACGGCAAGCTCATGGACGGTACCGATGTCGCCGTTGCCTGCCTGTTGGGTGCCGAGGAGTTTGGCTTTGCGACCATGCCGCTCATCTCCATGGGCTGCCTCATGCAGCGCGACTGCCAGCAGGACACCTGCCCGGCCGGCATCGCGACGCAAAACTGCCGCCTGCGTCACGGCTTCCGCGGTAAGCCCGAGCACGTTGAGAACTTTATGCTCTTTGTGGCCGAGCAGCTGCGCGAGATCATGGCGAGCCTGGGCTTCCGCACCGTCGACGAGATGGTCGGCCATCCCGAGTGCTTGCGCCAGATCGAGGTCCCGGGCAACCGCAAGGCAAACCTGCTCGATCTGTCGCCCGTGCTGGTGAGCGCGACCTGCGAGTTCGGTGCCCATATTCCGGGCGCCGACGGTCGCCACTTCCTGCCACAGATGGCCGCGGACAGCGAGCTCGACAAGACGCTCGACTCCACGCTGTTTGTGCCCTATACGGCCGATGCCCGTGCGCACCTGCGCCCGATTCGCTTCCGCGCCGATATCGCAAACGTCAACCGCTGCGTGGGCACCATCCTGGGCAACGCGGTGACCAAGGCACATCCCGAGGGCCTGCCCGCCGGCTCCATCACCATCGATTGCGATGGTTCGGCCGGTCAAAGCTTTGGCGCCTTCCTGCCGCGCGGCATTACGCTCAACGTGTGCGGCGACGCCAACGACTACTTTGGCAAGGGCCTTTCGGGTGGCGAGGTGTCGGTGCGCCCCAACCCGCATGCGACCTACAAGTTCGACGAGAACATCATTGTGGGCAACGTTGCGTTCTTTGGCGCCACGAGCGGCCGCGGCTTCATTAACGGTCTTGCCGGCCAGCGTTTTGCCGTACGCAACTCCGGTGCCACCGTGGTGGTCGAGGGCTGCGGCAACCATGGCTGCGAGTACATGACGGGCGGTCTGGCACTCATCTTGGGCGAGGTCGGGCAGAACTTTGCCGCCGGCATGACAGGCGGCGTGGCCTACGTCTTTGACCAGTACGGCACGCTCGATGCCCGCGTGAACCACGAGAGCGTGGAGCTCAAGGCTCCGACAGCCGGCGAGCTGGCACAGATTTGCGAGCTCATCCAGGAGCACGTGGACGCGACGCAGAGTCCGCGCGGCATTAAGCTGCTCTACAGCTTTGAGACGATGAGCAAGCACTTTGTGAAGGTCATTCCGACCGAGTACGAGCGCGTGCTGGCGATTGTCGCCGCCGCCGAGGCCGTCGGCAAGACGCATACGCAGGCTGAGGAGCTGGCGTTTGACATTGTGACCGGTCGCGCGAGTGCCGCGGATGTCGCTCGCTTTGATGTCGCGGGCGGTGCTGCGGGCGCTGCGTCCGCGGCGGCCAGCTCTGTTGCTTCGACCAAGAAGGAGGCGTAAGTGCCATGGGTAAGCCCGGTGCTTTTCTTGATACCGATCGCGTGACCCACGAGCTGCGCCCTGTGGAGGAGCGCAGCCATGATTTTGATCCGCTGTACGTGGAGCTCGACGACGACGCGCGCCGTGCCCAGGCGAGCCGCTGCATGATGTGCGGTGTGGCGTTTTGCCAGATGGGTGCGAGCTTTGGCAAGGCGCGCCCGAGTGGCTGCCCGCTGCATAACCTGATTCCCGAGTGGAACGAGCTGGTGTACCGCGACCGCTGGGACGAGGCTGCCGAGCGCCTGTCGCTCACCTCGCCCATGCCCGAGTTCACGAGCCGCGTGTGCCCGGCGCTGTGCGAGGCCGCGTGCAATCTGAGTTCGGTCGACGGCCAGCCCACGACGATTCATGACAACGAGCGTGCGATCAGCGACCACGAATGGGCAAACGGCGGTCCGCGTCGCTTTGAGCCGGCAGGGGAGGGCGCGCCCACGGTTGCCGTGGTGGGCTCCGGTCCTGCTGGTCTGGTGGCAGCATGGGAGCTTGCGCGTCGCGGCGCCCGCGTGACGGTGTTTGAGCGTGACGACCGCCCGGGCGGCCTGCTCATGTACGGCATTCCCAACATGAAGCTCGAGAAGTCCGTGGTCGAGCGTCGCGTGGCACTTATGCGCGAGCTGGGCATCGTCTTTGAGCTGGGTGCTGACGTTACGAACCCTGCGGTGGCGGCCAAGCTCAATGGCTTTGACGCCGTCGTGGTGGCTGCCGGTGCTCGTGCCCCCCGCGGTCTTTCGGCTACGAATGTAGATGCCCCGGGCGTGGTGTATGCCGTGGACTACCTGACGGCTTCGACCGTCTCGGTGCTCGATGGTGGTGAGCCCGCGGTGAACGCGCGCGGCTTGGACGTTGCGGTCATTGGCGGCGGCGATACCGGCAACGACTGCGTGGGCACCGCGGTGCGCCAGGGTGCGCGCAGTGTGCGCCAGTTTGAGTTCTTGCCGGCCGCGCCTGATGCGCGCGCGGCGAGCAACCCTTGGCCGCAGTGGCCCAACGTTAAGAAGACCGACTACGGTCAGCAGGAGGCCATCGCTGCCATGGGCGGCGAGATGCGTGCTTGGGGCGTGGATACGCTCGAGGTGCTGCTGGACAAGAAGGGCGCGGCAGCGGGCCTGCGCGTGGTCGACCTGGATTGGTCGGCCGGCAAGCCCGAACGCATTGCGGGCTCCGAGCACGAGGTGCCGGCACAGCTGGTGCTGATCGCCTGCGGCTTTACGGGTCCGGAGCACAGCGTGTTCGAAGCTGTCGGCGTGCCTGTTGCCACGGCGGGCCGCCCGCTGCCCGTGATGGCTTCCGAGGGCTCGCACCTTGCGGCCCGCGTGGATGGCGTTGCTGCGGATGCCGCGCCGGTGTATGTGGCCGGCGACGCCCGCAACGGCAGCTCGCTCGTGGTGAGTGCCATGGCCGATGCCCTGGCCTGCGCGGCCGAGGTTGCCGAGACCCTGGCGTTGTAAGGTAGTCATTCAAGAGCGCCCCCAACGACTAGTCATTGGGGGCGCTCTTTTTTGTCTAGTCGTCGGGGGACACTCTTAACGTCTGACTGCTCATTTGCTGACGTGCGGGCTTGCGACGCCTTGCTGTTTTCGTGATGGCTGCGGCTGGCAAGCTCAAAATCTCTGTTTATTTGCCTATGTTTAACTGGGGTTTTGTTTCGGTATAACGTATCGGTCAAGCGTTCCGTCAAGTATTCGGTCAGTATCTGG
>USDE01000027.1 GCA_900553345.1 uncultured Collinsella sp. | reverse complement strand
CGGCATCGCGCCGGTCGTGATGAACGAGCGCTTCGGCCGCATTCGCCTGACGCACGTGAACCTCAACGATGGCACCGCCGAGGGCATCCAGCTGCTCGACGCCCCGTGCTTCTCGGTCCAGTACCACCCCGAGGCCTCACCCGGCCCCACCGATGCCCACTATCTCTTTACCGCCTTTACGCGACTCATGGACGGCGAGGAGAACTATCTGGACATCGACACCGCGAAGGACCGCCTTGCCGGTTGGAACTTTGCCGAGAACGGTTCCGCCGCGACCGAGACCGAGGAGAACTAACATGCCTAAACGTACCGACATCAAGCGCATCCTCGTCATTGGCTCGGGCCCCATCGTCATTGGCCAGGCCTGCGAGTTCGATTACTCCGGCGCCCAGGCCTGCAAGGTGCTCAAGGAGGATGGCTTTGAGGTCATCCTGGTCAACTCCAACCCGGCGACCATCATGACCGATCCGGGCTTGGCCGACCGCACCTATGTCGAGCCCATCACCGCCGAATTTATCGAGCGCGTGATCAAGAAGGAGCGCCCGGATGCGCTGCTGCCCACGCTGGGCGGCCAGACCGGTCTGAATGCCGCCGTCGAGCTGGCAAAGGACGGCACACTCGACAAGTACGGCGTCGAGATGATCGGCTGTGACCTTGCCGCCATCGAGCGCGGTGAGGACCGCAAGCTCTTTAACGAGGCCATGGCCGAGATCGGCCTGGAGGTCGCGCGCTCGGGCTATGCCTACAGCGTGGCTGACGCCGAGGCCATCGCCGAGCGCGTGGGCTATCCCTGCGTGCTGCGTCCGAGCTTTACCTTGGGCGGCGCCGGTGGTGGCATAGCGCATACTCACGAGGAACTCGTCTCCATCGCGAGCCAGGGCCTTGAACTCTCGCCTGCCCATGAGGTACTGGTCGAGGAGTCCATCGAGGGTTGGAAAGAATACGAGATGGAGGTCATGCGCGACCACGCCGGCAACGGCATCATCGTGTGCTCCATCGAGAACCTCGACCCCATGGGCGTGCATACCGGTGACTCCATCACCGTGGCGCCGGCGCAGACCCTCTCCGACCTTGAGTATCAGCGCATGCGTGTCGCCTCGCTCGCTATCTTGGAGAAGATCGGCGTCGAGACCGGTGGCTCTAACGTGCAGTTTGCCGTGAACCCCCAGACCGGCCGCCTGATTGTCATCGAGATGAACCCGCGCGTGAGTCGTTCGTCCGCGCTGGCTTCCAAGGCCACGGGCTTCCCCATCGCCAAGGCCGCCGCTCGCCTGGCCGTGGGCTATACGCTCGACGAGATCGTCAACGACATCACCAAGGCCACGCCCGCCTGCTTTGAGCCCACGATCGACTACTGTGTGGTCAAGGTGCCACGCTTTGCCTTCGAGAAGTTCAAGGGCACCGACCCCACGCTCACCACGCGCATGAAGGCCGTGGGCGAGATCATGGCGATCGGCCGCACCTTTGAGGAGGCCTTTGGCAAGGCCATGCGCTCGCTGGAGGACGGGCACCAGGGTATTTGCGCCGGTGGCAAGGAGGGCGCCGATAAGCTGAGCGACGATGAACTCGCCCAGGCCGTGGGCACCCCGACTGAGCACCGCATCTTCTTTGTGGTCGAGGCCCTGCGCCGTGGCTGGGATGTTGCGCGCATCCACGCCATCTGCGGTATCGATCCGTGGTATCTCAACCGCATCAACGATATGGTGCGGGTCCAGGAGAGCGTTCGCGGCCTGCGCGTGGAGGACATTGACGCCGACGCGATGCGCCTGCTCAAGCAGTATGGCACGAGCGATGCCGAGATTGCCGCGCTGACCGGCTCGGATGAGCGTTTTGTTCGCGCTTACCGTAAGGGTCTGGGCGTGGTTCCCAGCATGAAGACGGTCGACACCTGCGCCGCCGAGTTCTCGAGTGCCACGGAATACCACTATAAGACCTACGAGAACATCTACCGTACGAGCCCGATCGCCAAGAAGTGCGTTGCCCCCGACGAGACCACGCCGGCAAGCAAGCCCAAGGCGATGATTCTGGGTGCCGGTCCCAACCGTATCGGCCAGGGTATCGAGTTTGACTACTGCTGCGTGCACGCGAGCTATGCGCTGGCGGCCCGCGGCTTCGAGACCATCATGGTCAACTGCAACCCAGAGACCGTCTCGACCGACTACGACACGTCAGACCGCCTGTACTTTGAGCCGCTCACCTACGAGGACGTCATGGACGTTATCGACGTTGAGCGTCCCGACGGCGTCGTAGTGACGCTCGGCGGTCAGACCCCGCTTAAACTGGCACGCATGCTCGAGGAGAGCGGCGTGAACATCATGGGTACCAGGCCCGACGCCATCGATTTTGCCGAGGACCGCGAGCGTTTTGCCGCCCTGCTCGACAAGCTGGGCATTATGTACCCGCCGGCGGGCCAGGCCACCTCGTTTGAGGAGGCCGAAGCCGTTGCCGCGCACATTGGCTACCCGCTGCTGGTGCGTCCGAGCTATGTGCTGGGCGGTCGCGGCATGATGATCGCCTACGATGCCGAGCATCTGCGCGATTACATGGCCGAGGCTGCGCGCATTAGCCCCGACTACCCGGTGTACCTCGATCGCTTCCTGGAGGGTGCAATCGAGTCCGACGTCGACGCCCTGTGCGACGGCGAGGAGGTCTACATCGGCGGCATCCTGGAGCATATCGAGGAGGCCGGTATCCACTCCGGTGACTCTGCGACCTGCATTCCGCCGTTCAGCTTTAGCGAGAGCCTGCAGGCGAAGCTCCGCGAGACCACGCGCCGCATCGCGATGGCGCTGGGGGTCCGCGGCCTGGTCAACGTGCAGTATGCCATCAAGGGCGAGACCGTCTACGTGATCGAGGCCAACCCGCGCGCCAGCCGTACCGTGCCGTTCATCTCCAAGGCCACCGGCGTGCCGCTGGCCAAGTGCGCGGCGCGTATCATGGCGGGCGATACCATCGCGAGCCTGGGCCTGCCGAGCGATGAGCGTCAGCTGGACTGGTTCTGCATGAAGGAAGCTGTCATGCCCTGGGGACGTTTCCCGGGAGCCGACGTTATCCTGGGGCCCGAGATGAAGTCGACGGGCGAGGTCATGGGTATCGCCAAGAGCTATCCCGAGGCATACGCCAAGACGCAGCTGGCGATTGACTACAAGCTGCCCGACCCGAGTTGCGGCAAGGTATTCATCAGCGTGTGCGACCGCGACAAGCGTCATATCCTTTCGGTCGCCCGCATCCTGCGCTACTTGGGCTTTGACATCTGCTCTACCGAGGGTACGGCGCGCGTGCTGCGCGGAGGCAACGTGACGTGTGAGGTCGTGGAAAAGATCAGCGGCCCGCACGACGGCGAGCGCCCCAACATCGGTGACCTCATCGCTGATGGCAAGATCGCGGTGATCATCAACACGCCGTACGGCCCGGGCTCGCGTGGCGACGGCTATCTGTTGCGCACCGAGGCGGTGCGCCGCGGCGTGACTTGCGTGACCGCGATGTCTGCCGCCAACACGTACGTGAGTGCCATCGAGGCGGTGCGTGAGGACCAGCAGGGTCACGGCAGCGCCAACGACATGGGCATGGACGTCATCGCTCTGCAGGACCTGCCGCAGCACACGGTGTAATGTGACCTGGTCGGCCGGGGCGGCAGCCGGACACTTTCTCTCGGAAACTGGGCTTCGCGAAGTTTTCCGAGAGAAAGGTCCGCCTCCCGCCCCGGCCTGCGGTGACTTGGCTTCACCGCGTGCTGCCGAAGGGGCTTTGCGCGATGACTAGGGCTGAATAGAAAGTGAGCGTGGGCTCTGTCGTTCATTCGGACGACAGAGCCCACATTTTGTATGGGGCCTTCAGGTGAATTGCAATCATATGAAGGCCTTTTACCAAGGGAGAGATATGTCTTTGGACAGTTAGTTCAGATTTGTATTTCTCAAAGAGCAGAAGTCGGTTAATTTAGGCTCAATTGAACTGTTTTCGCTTTCCTAATGAGGCAGATATGCTTACTCAAGGGCGGAAAAGGCTTATCGCTGGGTCCCAGTGACTCAAAAACCGAGATGATTAAGCAAAAGCCACTGCCAAAAAAATACAAATCTGAACTAACTGCCCACCACCCTCTGTCAACCTTTCTATTCAAACCAAATCAGCCAACGTATGTCATAGCAATCCCCGGTAGGTCGCAGGGTGGCGGCTGAGCCTTTTCTTCGGGAAACTTCGCGAAGTCCAGTTCCCGAGGGAAAGGTATGGTCTGTGTAATACCAGATAAACAGTACATTTTTGCTTAATTGATATTTGGGAGAAGAACCAATTGGTGTGGCTTATTAAGCCCACTTTGCCATTGACGCTCATTTTAATACCACTGGGAGAATTCCGAACTTGGTTGCGCAACTGCTCCTGTATGCTGATTCAACCTAATAGGTGGATATCTGGTTACTACCAGTTGACCACTTGGTAACGGGTGGGCCCACTGCACGGAATGTACCGAACACCCCTCCCGTTTGATGCGTGCGCCATGCTGCAGGGCGTGCGTCCGCGACACTTCCGCATGTCGGAGGAAAGGAGTCCAGGTGTGTAGGAATTCCATTTTTACGAAACGGTGGGTGAAGGGAAGCGCGGTCCTCGTTGCCACTGCAGCGACGCTTGTGTTTGCCAATCCCCAGCAGGCGATTGCCACGCCACTCAAGGGTGTCGACTCAGCGACCGTGTCTCAGTCTGCCTCGAACGTCGTCGACATCGATTTCGCTGACGGCATCAAGGGCCGTATTACGTTCCTCGAGGACGGTATTTTCCGTTATAACGTCGACCCCAAGGGTGAGTTTTCCGAGTACGCCACGCCGCGCAGTAAGTCCCACACGGCTAAGATCCAGGCTCAGCCCGATACCTCGGACACCTACAGCAAGCCGAGTGCGACGGTTGCCGACAAGGGCGACACTATCGAGATCACCGGCGGAAAGGCGACCGTGATCCTGGACAAGGCGACTGGCAAGATGAGTATCAAGTCAGGCGACCGTGGCGTGGTTTCTGAGTCTGCGCCCCTCGACCTTGATAAGAAGGGTACCGTCCAGACGCTCGCCAAGGAGAAGTCCGAGAACTTCTTTGGCGGCGGCACCCAGAACGGCCGCTTCCTGCACACCAACCAGACCATCGCCATCTCCAACACTAACAACTGGACCGATGGCGGCGTTGCCTCGCCCAACCCGTTCTATTGGACGAGCGACGGCTACGGCGTGCTCCGAAACACGTTTGCAGAGGGTTCCTACGACTTCGGTTCCACGGACTCATCGACGGTCACGACTTTGCACAGCGAGAATGAGTTTGATGCCTATTACTTCGTGGCGACCAACGAGGGCGCCTCGAACGTGGCAACCGAGATGCTGCAGGACTACTACAAGTTGACCGGCAATCCGGTGCTGCTGCCCGAGTACGGTTTCTACCTGGGTCATCTTAATGCCTATAACCGTGATGGCTGGTCAACGACCTCGGGTCAAAAGAAGTGGGAGACCAAGGGCAGCAAGTCCTCGAGTGAGAAGGGCGACGTTAAATACGAGTCCGGCATGTCGACGGGCTACAAGCTCGACGGCACGCTTGCGGCCGAGACGCTCAACGGTGAGGGCCCTACGGTTGATACCGAGAACATGAAGGCGACCGATTTCGACCGCCAGTTCTCCGCCCGGCAGGTTATCGATGACTACGAGGACAACGACATGCCGCTCGGCTGGTTCCTGCCGAACGACGGTTACGGTGCTGGCTACGGCCAGAACGGTTACTACAAGACCGGCGGCGTCAACTCCGACGGAACGAGTTCTGCCGAGCGCCTCAACGCCGTGCGCGCCAACGTCGACAATCTTAAGAAGTTCACCGAGTATGCCAACTCCAAGGGCGTGAGCACCGGTCTCTGGACCCAGTCGAACCTCGAGCCCGATAGCAACTCCGAGACCCCGTGGCATCTGCTGCGCGATTTCGATTCTGAGGTTAAGACTGGTGGCATCACCACGCTCAAGACCGACGTCGCTTGGGTCGGCTCCGGCTACTCCTTTGGCCTCAACGGCATCAAGACGGCCTATGACACCGTGACCACCGGCGCCAACAAGCGCCCCAACATCATCACGCTTGACGGCTGGGCCGGCACGCAGCGCTTTGGCGGCATCTGGACCGGCGACCAGTACGGCGGTAACTGGGAGTACATTCGCTTCCATATCCCCACGTATATCGGCCAGAGCCTCTCGGGCAACCCCAACATCGGCTCCGATATGGACGGCATCTTTGGTGGCGATCCCATCATCTCCGCTCGCGACTACCAGTGGAAGACATTCACGCCCTCTATGCTTGACATGGACGGTTGGGGCACCTACCGCAAGTCGCCCATGACGCACGGCGATCCATACACGGGCATCTCGCGCTTCTATCTCAAGCTCAAAGCACAACTCATGCCCTATATCTACACGAGCGCGGCCTCGGCGGCCAACATCGACACGGGCAACGGCGATACCGGCCTTCCCATGATCCGCGCCATGCTGCTTTCCGACAACTCCGAGTACGCCGCAAGCACCTCGACGCAGTACCAGTACATGTTCGGTGAGAACTTCCTGGTGGCACCGGTGTATCAGGATACCCAGGCAGATGAGAACGGCAACGATGTCCGCAACGGTATCTACCTGCCCAACTACGGTACCGACGAGAATCCCACCATCTGGATTGACTACTTCTCGGGCAAGCAGTACCGCGGCGGTCAGGTCCTCAACAACTACGAGGCTCCGCTTTGGAAGCTGCCACTCTTTGTTAAGGCCAACGCCATCGTGCCGATGTACGCCGAGAACAACAACCCCGAGGCTGTGACCGAGACCAACACCAAGGGCACCAATCGCAGCCAGCGTATCGTCGAGTTCTTCGCCACCGAGGGTGAGGGCAGCTTTACGCAGTACGAGGATGACGGCTCCTCCATCGAGAACAACACGACCGAGGACGATTCCTACGGCACAATCGACAATATTTCCTACGGTGAGCATGTGAGCACCGTCTATAAGTCGAGCGTGGTGGGCGGCACGGCGACCTTTACCGCCGAGGCATCGCAGGGCGGCTACAGCGGCTACGACTCCAACCGCACCACGACCTTTGTGGCCAACGTCTCCGCCAAGCCCACGAGCGTCTCCGCCAAGAACGGCGGATCCGCGCTCAACGTGGTTGAGGTCGACTCGCAGGAGGCCTTTGACGCCGCGACCCCCGAGGCCGGCCAGGCGGTCTACTTCTACAACGAGACCCCCAACCTCAACCACTACGGTAGCGACGCAGGCAGCACCGAGGCCGAGCAGGGCGAGAGCTTCAACAACACCAAGATCACCACGAATCCCAAGGTCTACGTCAAGTTCGCGAAGACCGATGTCGCCACGGCAGCGCAGACGCTCGAACTGGGCGATTTCGTGAACGCCGATGCCACGCTCGCGGCCGACCGCTTCAACGAGAACCTCTCCGCACCCGCGAACCTTGCTGCCCCCGAGGACGCCACGACCCCCACGAGCATTAAGCTCACCTGGGGGAAGGTCGATGGTGCTACCTCCTACGACCTTAAGGTAGACGGCACTGTGTTCGCCGTGGGCGATGCGGCAGAATTCACGCATACCGATCTTGCCTACAACAGCAAGCATACCTACCAGATTCGTTCGCGCAACGCCGATGGCTACTCCGCATGGAGCGACGTGCTTGAGGCGAACTCTGCGCTCGACCCGTGGCGGAACGTGCCTGAGGCCGAGGAAATCACTTGGGAGGGCTCGCTCTACGGTAGCCATAAGGCCGAACTCGCCTTCGACCATGAGTTCCAGTCGGGCGACGGCGGTTTCCACTCCGGTGGCAACGATCTGGGCAAGGCGCTTACCGTTGACTACGGTCGCGCTTACAAGCTCGACAAGCTCGAGTACTATCCGCGCGATGATGCCGGTAACGGCACTGTGACCAAGATGCGCATCGAGACGAGCCTCGACGGCGTGCATTGGACGACGCAGGAGGTCGACTGGGAGCGCTCCGCCGCTTGCAAGACGGTGGCGTTCGACGGCGCCGTGGCCGCGCGCTACGTGCGTATGACGCCGCTCGCGTCCGTGGGCAACTTCTTCTCCGCCTCCGAGATCGCCATCTACAAGACCGACGGCACGGACGGCTTCGCTGTGGGCTCCAACCTCAACAAGGCCACGGTCTCCGACGGCGACTACTCCAACATGAAGAATTACCTGGGTCTTGAGAACCGCGAGCCCGACACCTCGACGTTCGACTCCCAGATCCGCGCCCACTTCGCCGACCTCAACGGCAACGGCGTCTACGACGTGTACGACTACTCCTTCACCATGGCGGCGCTCGACGGCGGCACCAAGCAAAAGGGCAAGGCTGCTGGCACCCTCGCGGTGATCCCGAGCAAGATGGAGGTCGAGGCCGGCGACGAGATCACGGTCGACGTCTACGCCACCGACGCCGAGAACATCAACGCGCTCGGTGCGCTCGTCAACTTCAACAGCGACCAGTTCGAGTATGTCTCCGAGAGCATCGCGCAGGATGCGTCGACGGCGGGCATGGAGAACCTCTCGCGCGAGAAAGTGCAGTTCACGGATGGCCACCAGGCCTTCGCCAACCGCGGCGACGCCAAGCTCTTCAACAGTACTGGTGTGGTCGCGAGCTTTAAACTCAAGGCTAAGACGGCCGGCAAGGTCGAGCTGCCCTCGACGTCTTGGCTCGTCGGCCCGGCGTGCGACGCGCTCGAGTTCGTGAGTGATGGCACCGTGACGATGCCCGGTGTCCCGCAGCCCACCAAGTCCGAGTACGGCCGCGACGCCTTTGACATCACGATGACCAACGACGAGCTCCCCACCGACGACGGCACCAACGTCGAGAAGCTCATCCAGCAGAAGAGCTATGACGGACTGTTCGACAACAATGAGGGCGGCAACGACTTCGAGTTCCTGTGGAACTATGGGCCCAACTGGATCGACGGCAAGATGCCGACCTACGTCAAGCTGCCCGCCACGATGACGTTCGCCTTCAAGACGCCGTCGAAACTCGATAGCGTCGAGGTCGTTAACCGCAACGGTGGCAACGGCACCGTGCAGAAGATTAAGTCCGTCGTGACGTTCGAGGACGGCTCGACCCAGGAGTTCTCGGGCGGAAGCTTTGATTCCTATCAGGCTCGCTACGCCTTTGGCCTCTCTGCCGAGAACAAGGGCAAGAAGGCGACCAAGGTCGAGATCACGCCGCTTGAGGCATCGGGTGACCAGATGCTCACGCTGCGCGAGATCAACTTCAACTACACACAGGGTGTCGAGGCCATCGAGGGTGTCGAACTGGGCAAGAACCAGACCGAGTTCTTCGAGGGCGATGTGACGCTCGTCGACGCCAAGGCCACGCCCGAGAGCGCCGGCTACCCCTATGTGACGGTCGAGAGCTCCGATCCTTCTGTGGTGAGCGTCTCCGCTGTCCAGGCCGGCGATAGCGTGAGCTACTACCTGCGCGCCAACAAGGCCGGCAAGGCAACGATCACGGTGGCGTCGGTGCTCGATCCCTCCAAGACCGCATCCTATGAGGTCGAGGTCAAGGCTGGTGTCGACACCTCTGCGCTCATGGCAGCGCTTTCCAAGGCCGCGGGCTACAGCGAGTCCGTCTACACCAAGGATTCCTATGCAGCCCTCACCGCTGCGGTCGAGGCGGCTCAGAAGCTCCTCGATGGCGGCCAGGGCAGCTATAGCAAGAAGGATGTCGCAGACGCCACGGCCAAGATCGAGAAGGCAATCGACGGCCTCAAGATGCGCCCCGTCGATGAGAAGAGCCTCATCAACACGCCCGAGAACCGCGAGAACGTCAAGGTGACCGGCTTCTCGAGCGAGGCCGACTATGAGGGCAGCAACGCCGTCAACGCTCTTGACGGCGATGAGCAGACGCTCTGGCACAGCGACTGGGCCTATAAGGCCGGTATGCCCCAGTACCTGACCGTCGACCTGGGCCGCGACTACGATCTCACCGACGTCACGTTCCTGCCGCGCCAGGACGGCGGCACGAACGGCGATATCTTTGAGGCCGAGGTGCTGGTTTCCGACACCGCCGACGGTTATGAGATGGGCACCGCCACGTCGATGGGTACGTTTACCTTCGACAACGACGGCCGCGTGCTCACCGACCGTGGCGACTGGAAGCAGATGAGCTTTGGTGCCGCGCGCGGTCGCTACGTGACCGTCAAGGTGCTCCACGCCGGCGGTGGCAGCGTTGACGCCTACTGCAGCATGGCGGAGCTCAAGTTCTACGGTACGGCCGTTCCCAATCCGGTGGCGAAGGACGACCTCACTGCCGCGATTGAAAAGGTTGATGCCGAGGTTGCAGCCGGCGACCTTAAGGCCAGCGACTACACCGAGGCTTCCTGGACCGCGTTCCAGAACGCCTTGGCGAGCGCCCGCGCCATCCTGAACGACGAGAACGCCACGCAGGACGAGGTCGACCAGGCACTCAAGGCACTCGAGAGTGCTCGCGACGCGCTTGAGAAGACTCCGGTGACCCCGGTCGAGAACCCGACCAAGAAGCAGCTCAAGGCCTTGGTCAAGCAGGCGAAGGAGACTGACACCAGGGGCAAGACGGACGAGTCTGTCAAGGCCCTGACGGATGCCATTACCTACGCCGAGGACGTCTTGGGTGATGAGAATGCTTCCGACATCCAGCTCCAGGCGGCCTATGACCAGCTCAAGCTGGCCATTGAGAGCCTCAAGGATGCCGATTCCGGCAACCAGGGCGGCTCGGGCAACCAGGGTTCCGGCAATGGCTCAAACGGCGGCAACCAGGCGGGCAAGCCCGCAGGCGACAAGGCCCAGGGCAGCAAGAAGAGCGGTTCGGCGATCCCCAATACCGGCGACCAGACGGCGGCGACCGTCGCGGCCGTCGGTGGTCTTGGCGCCATCATCGCCGCGATCGGCGCTTTCTTCCATCGTCGCAGCAAGGCTAAGTAGTCCCAGCGACAACTAAGCAAACGTGC
>USDE01000026.1 GCA_900553345.1 uncultured Collinsella sp. | reverse complement strand
GATTTAGCACGAGATAAGGTGCGTCACATCGAACGTGTTGCGCGTGGCGTGGCGAGCGCGGACGAGGTTGACTCGGTGCTCGGTGTGCTCATTGAGCTGCTGGAGATGGCTTGCGATGAGCAGGTTGTATTGCTCGTTGATGGGTACGACGCGGCGTGGTTGGGCCGTGCGAGTGCGAGGTGCGCTTCCGGCGCCGATCCGGCGGAGCTGCTCGATCGCGTGCTGTTCGACGCCATTGCCACCGCGGGCCATTCGCTACGGTTGACGTGTCTGATGGGGGAGCGTCCCGGTCCTGCCGAGGTGGCACTTTCTTTGCGCTGCTGCTCGTATTGTCTTTCGACGCCCCTTTCGACGTGGTGCGACCGATGGTTTGGCTTTTCGGATGCCGAGGTCGAGGCTCTGCTGAATCATGCTGGACGCGAGGAATACCTGGATGAGGCGCGTGAATGGCTCGAGGGATATCGGTTTGGCAGGACCTATTGCTCGAGTCCGGCGCGTGTGATCGGTTTTCTGGACCGAGGCTGCACGGCGCCCGTGCGTGCCGACCTGTATGGGTATGCCGATTGCCTAAGTAGGGTAGTTTGTGACTGGAATCTTGACCGCCTTTCGGCTCTGTTCAATTTGCTCGAGGCCCATGGATGCGTTGAGGTCCCGGTTTGTTTGGGCGCTGCGGGGTCAGAGGCCTCGTCTGATGATGACCTGTGGACGGCGCTGTATCTGTCCGGTTTCCTGACGACGGATATGACTGAGGAGCCGGAGCATGGCAATTGCATCCGTGCTCTGCGGTTGCCCAATAATGAGTTTCGCCAGGCCTTGCGTCTGGTGATTATTGAGTGGTTTGAGTGTGCTGTCGAGGACGTTCGTGACATCGATGCGTTTCGCGACGGGTTGTGCCGTGGGGACGAGGATGCGGTGAGACAGGCGCTAGACCGCATCCTGGGAGATGCGGGAATCGGTGCGAACAACCCAGATGCGCAGCTGCCATATCACCTGCTCTTGCAGGGACTCTGCTTTGGCTTGCCGGGCTATGCCAATCCTGCCTCGAGGCGAAAGCGTGGCGCGGATCGCTGGGACATCCAGGTTTTTCCTACGGGCGCTGTGTTTGACGTGGCAGACACGATCGGCATGCTCGACGAGCGTCCGCTGATAACGGCCAACATGATGTTTGACCCCGGTGTGGACGCGCTGGGCCTAGAGCTGCTGGCCGTTCAGGCGCTGCTCGACATAGAGCGCGACGGTATCGACAAGATTCGCGTACCGCGACCCGGTGTAGGCCGTATGCGCTGGGGATTCGGGTTTGACGGACAGCGTGTGGCAGCGGTGTGCCAGCGGCTGTAGGGGTGTCCGCTACTCTGCGTCCTTCATGGGCGGCATGGGCTCCCAGTCGGGGTCCTTGATAATCTTGCGGGCGTCTTTCATGCCACGGCGCAGCGCCGGGATGCCGGTCTTAAAGCACTTGTCGACCGCTGCCAGACGAATGAACTCCTTGCAAAAGGTCGCGGCATTGCCCAGACGGAACAGTATGGGGTGGTAGTCACCGTAGATCTGCATGTAGCGGGCCAAAAAGCCGCGATTGCGCATGATGTAGTAGCGGTTGGTGTCGCTCGTGGAGTTGAGCTGGCGTTTGCCGGCGATGTCCCAGTTAGAGACGGCGCGGGCGCGCTTGAGCACCACGTCGGCAACCACGGCGGCGGGGAAGTGCTGGCTGGCAACATAACCGTAGCAGGCATCGTCGCCGTAGATGAAAAAGCGCGCATCGGGCAGGCCGATCTTGTCGACTACGCGACGCGAGAACAGGCCGCCTTCAAAGCACAGCTGGTTCATGGCGCGGTAGCCCTCGGGGCCCAGGTCCCACTTAGCGATGGGGTTGGGGATACCGAGCGAAAGGATGAGCTGGTACTGCCAAAAGAAGGCACCGCCGTCGAAGTCCAGGCGCGAACCCTGGATGACGTCGTAGCGGTCCGTCCACTTGGCCAGGCGCTCAATGCCCTCCGGGATGACGAGCACGTCGTCGTCCATGACCCAGAACCACTGGGCGCCCAAGTCGTAGGCGCACTTGGTGCCGGCGGAGAAGCCACCCGCGCCGCCACCGTTTTCAAGCTGCGGCGCGTAGATAACGCGGTCGGTGCCGCCCTTTGCATCGGGCTGATCGGCGTCGATGCCCCACAGGTTGGCGAGGCGCTCGTTGAATGCGACGCACATGGCTTCGGTCTCGCGCGAATTCTCATTGTCGACGATCACGATACGCCAAGGCGTTGCCGTGAGCTCGGTCATGGAGTCGAACAGGTTGGCCAAGAGCTCCTGGCGCTTGTACGTAACGACAACGATGGCGAGCTTATCGATGGGAGCGGGAAGGGTGGAAGTCATGGGGAATATATCCTTTCACGCGTGGCGGGTGAGCGCCGCACGGAAGCTATCGAATGCGTCGTTTGGACGGCACCTATTGTAAAGGGTCGCTGCGCCATGTTGGCAAGGTTTGAATAAAACGCAGGAACCTGCCATGGGCGTGGCGACCGCGATTAAGCGCAGCGCTTCGATGACTATGTTGCGTGCGGCTTTGTGCTGCATGACGTCCTTTCGTATCGGTTTGCCTCTGCGGGCTCCATAGATTATATAAACGCCCGCGGGCGGGACGACCCTTTGATACCATTAACGGCAGGTATTTCCTAAGGAGCACATTTGTCTACTAATTCCTCTGGCAGCCCTGTCCTGTCGCTGCTTATTCCCATCTACAACGTTGAGCGCTACCTGCGCGAGTGCCTCGATTCCGCCGTGGCGCAGACGCTCGAGGACATCGAGGTCATCTGCATCAACGATGGCTCTACCGACAACTCTCCGGCGATAATCCGCGAGTATATGCAGCGCGACGCGCGCGTGAAGATGATCGACAAGGCCAACAGCGGCTACGGCGACTCGATGAACCGCGGGCTCGAGATGGCTCACGGCAAGTACGTGGGCATTCTGGAATCCGATGACTTTATGGCGCCCGATGCGCTGGAGAAACTTGTGGCAGCGGCCGATGGCAATAACGCCGACTTTGCAAAGGCGAACTTTGATTTTTACTGGTCTAAGCCTGAGGAGCGCCGCTCGCTGCACGAGATGTTTAAGGCAAAAGACTGTGACAAGCCGGTGCACCCGAGCGACACGACGCAGTTCTTTAAGCAAAAGCCGTCGATTTGGTCGGCCGTGTACCGCCGCGATTTTCTTGAGCGCAACGGCATCAAGTTCTTGCCGACTCCGGGGGCATCCTTTCAGGACACGTCGTTTGCCTTTAAGGTGATTGCCTGCGCCGACAAGGCCGTTTACCTGCACGATGCCGTGCTTTCGTATCGTCAGGACAACGAGAACTCCTCGGTCAATTCTTCGGCTAAGGTCTTTTGCGTCAATACCGAGTATGCCGAGATCGAGCGCTGGATCCGAGAAGAATATGCTCGCGATCACGCAAGCGATGACGTCGCTCGCATGCTCAAGTTCAATCAGCTCATTAAATACGATTCGTATATGTGGAACTATGTGCGCTTGGCACCCAAGTTCTATAAGGAGTTCCTGGTGCAGATGGCCAAGGAATTCCAAGCGGCCTTGGACGCCGGGGAGTTTTCGCTGGACGATCTTAAGCCGTGGAAGCGCGCGAATCTCGCTGCCATCCTCAAAGATCCAGAGGGCTGGGTTGACGAGCATCCGCACTTTGCAACGGATGGTGCCTTGGGGCGCGCTAAGTATTACGCCTCGGTTGGAGGCCCTGGTGTGGTCGCCGCCTTCCTCATCGAATCGCTGAGGGGGTAGGTCGGTATGGGAGAGGCCTCGATTCCCAAAGCGACTATTGTCGTTCCCGTATACAACTCCGCGCGCTCCATTCAGAGATGCCTCGACTCGCTGCTGGCACAGTCTGAGCGCTCGATTCAGGTTGTCTGTGTCAACGACGGTTCGGTTGACGATTCGCTGGGCGTCTTGCGTCAAATTGCGCAGGCCGACGACCGTGTGCTGGTGATTGACCAGGAAAACGCTGGTGTCTCGTGCGCTCGAAATGCCGGTATCGATGCCGCCGAGGGCGAGACCGTCTTTTTTGTGGACGCCGACGATTACATCGACGCCCAGACGGTCGAGTGCGTGCTGCATGCCATGGAGTCTGCAGATGCCGAGGTCGCCGTTTTTGGCGGCGTTTGCGAGCCGTCCGACGCCGCGCCCAAGCGGGTCCAGCAACTCATGAGCCCCAAGGCGGGCACTTTTGGCGCCCGTGATCCCCAGTTGCTGTTCCACGCAAACGCACAGCCCTATGCGTGCCGCGCGGCTTTTTCGCGCGAGCTGCTCAATCGCGAAGGCATTCGCTTTGCCCCCGGCTTGGCCTTGGGTGAGGACGTTGTGTTCCAGTTCGCAGCTTACGCGCTGGCTCCTAAAACCGTCGTCATGCCGGTCAGGTTCTACCACTACGTGATGGAGAGCGAATCGGCGACGCACGAGTTCAACAGTGCCGAGGCACGCGCCAAAAAGCTCGACGCACACATGAGGATGCTCGAGGAAGTTATGGAAGACTGGGCGGCCTACGGCCTTTTGGACCTGTGCCCCGGAGAGCTGATTACCTGGTTCTTGGACCTTATCGTGTTTGATTTGGCGCGCTTGGATGCCGATGGTTTCCGTCGCGTGGCCGGTCGCGTCAATATGGATTTCACGACGTTTTTGGGAACGGAGTGGGCGGATATGCCTGCTAAGGGCGCCGTTTGCCGTGTTGCCCATAAGCTCGTTGCGGCGACCTCGGGCGTTTCGATGGCAGACGCCGCGCTGTTCTATCTTTCGACCCGCGGTCTCAAGGCCTGCCTGGAACGCTTTATCTAATTCCAAGCGGTGCCGCCCGCCGCAACTCGGCTGCTAAAATAACCCTGTTACACGCTATTCAACAGGAGGTTCTCTTGCAGAACTCTGATACCCCTAAAGTTTCGTTGCTTATTCCCATTTGCAATGTTGAGCGCTACCTGCGCGAGTGCCTCGATTCCGCTGTGACACAGTCGCTCAAGGACATCGAAATCATCTGCATCAACGACGGATCTACCGATAGCTCGCCGGATATCATTCGCGAGTACATGGAGCGCGATGCGCGCGTCAAGATTATTGACAAGGTCAACAGCGGCTACGGCGACTCGATGAACCGCGGCCTGGAGATGGCGCGTGGCGAGTACGTGGGCATTTTGGAGTCCGATGACTTTATGTTCGAGGATTCGCTTCAAAAGCTGGTTGCCAAGGCCGACGCCGAGCATGCTGATGTCGTTAAGGGCGACTTTTACTTGTACTGGTCTGCGCCCAGCGAGCGCCGCGAGCTGTTTGGAATTATCGACGAGCATATGACGGGCGCCGCGTATCGCCCCGTCGATCGCCCGGGCATTTTCTATCGCAAGCCTTCCATTTGGTCGGCCATCTATCGACGTGCGTTCCTTAACGACAATCAGATTCGATTCCTTCCCACGCCGGGTGCCTCGTATCAGGATGCGGGTTTTAACTTTAAGGTCTGGGCATGTGCCGAGCGTGCTGCGTTTATTGCGGATCCCATTTTGTGCTATCGCCAAGACAACGAGAAGAGTTCTGTTAACTCGCCTAACAAGGTATTTTGCGTGTGCGACGAATATGCCGAGATGCAGCGCTTTTTGGATGAACGCCCCGAGCTTAAGGCTCGGCTTCAGGGTATTTTAATGCGCATGAAGGTCGATACGTACCGCTGGAATGATGACCGTCTGGTCGATGGGCTGCGCGAGCAGTTTTGGGAGAAGGCATCGCCCGAGCTCAAGGCCGATTGGGATGCCGGTCGCTTTGACCTGTCGCTCTTCGACCCGCGTGGCGAGACCGATCTTCGTTTGATGGTCAAATCGTCCCGTGCCTATATCGATTCGCGCTTTGATTTTAAGAAGCCGGGCAAGCTCAATACGTTTAAACACTACTTTAAGATCGGCGGCCTGCCGCTGGTTTGGCGCGTGCTGACGTATCAGCGCGCCTGCGGTGATAATCCGCATCCCGACGACGTGCCGGCGGCACAGTAGGAGCGCGTGATTATGACTACCCCTAAGATTTCCGTCGTCGTTCCCATCTACAAGGTGGAGGAGTGCCTGGCATGGTGCCTGGACTCCCTACTCGCGCAGGATATGCCCGATTGGGAAGGTGTGCTGGTCAACGATGGCTCGCCGGATGGGTCGCGCGATATCGCCGCTGCCTATTGCGAAAGGGATATGCGCTTTAAGCTTGTCGATAAGCCCAACGGTGGTCTGTCGAGCGCCCGCAATGCGGGTATCGCTGCGTCCTCGGCTCCTATGGTCGCGTTCTTGGATTCCGACGATCGCTTTACGTCCGATGCGTGCCGTGTAATCGTTGATGCCTTTGAGCGTGAGGATTGCGACGTTTTGACCTTTGGCGCGAACCCGTATCCGCTGGAGGCGGGGTATCCGTGGCTTAACTATGTGCTGAGCCCACGCGACGTTTCGTTTGAGGGCTATAGCTCCGACCTGCTGTTTAAGGAAGCGTCTCGTCCCTTTGCATGGCGCACCGCTTGTAAGCGCACTTTTTTGCTGGGCAACGGAATCGTGTTCGATGAAACCGTTAAATATGGCGAGGATCAGGTCTTTGATTTTGCCGTGTACGGTCGCTCGCACAAGACCGCGCTTATCTCGAACAAACTGTACGACTATCGCGTGGCACGCAAAGGCTCGCTCATGGACACCATGCGCTATGACGACGAGACGCGCCTGTTGGAGCACGTGAAGATTTACTCCGCGGTGCTTGCTGACTGGCAACGCGACGGTCTCGATGCTCAGCATGCCGATGACCTGGCGTACTTCCTCTGCGATCTGGTGCTGTACGATGCGCTCAGGTTGCTGGGTTCGGACTGCGGTAAGGTGTTTGCTGCCGTCGCCGCGGCGCTTGATGGTTCTGCCGTGGGCAACGATGCCGCGCTCGCGCAATGTGCTCCTTCTGTTGCCGCTATGGTGCGTGCGGCACTTGTCGGTAAGGTGCCTGCTGCTCGTTCGTGCAAAAAGCTCATGTTCGATTACGACGTCTTGAGGTTTGGGCGCCTGGGCGCGTGCAAGCGCATGGCCGCGAATGCTCTGGGAAAGCGAGAGGTGTAGATGAGTATCAAGCGTTTAGCGCTTTGCCGCAGCCAGGGCCGCCTGTTTGTGCTGCTTCGTTTTGCCGGCCAGGATATCGCGGAGATTATTGAGCAGGAGGATTCCCAGACTTTTGCCCATGCGACTACGAGCGGTTCTTGTTTGCCGTCACTGGTGCTCCCGGTCGATCATGGCCGTGTGCTGGCGCTATGCCCTTCTGTTTCCGATTACGAGCGCGAGCTCGCCGTTTTGGTGCTTCCGTTTTTGGATGGCTCGTCGATGGATGCCGTTTTTGCATCCGGTGGCCAAAGGTTGGGCTCTATTCGTCTCGATAGCCGCGTGGCCAAATTGGAATCCAAGATTAACTACAAAGCAAAGCCTGCGCTGTGCGCGCTTATCCGCGATGCGCAGCGTGGCGAACGCTGCGGCCGCTACGAGATCGATGCCATTCGCTATTTGCCGGCAGACGTCGGCGCGGTGTGGCGCTATGAGGTTACCTGGGCGGGAGACCCCCAGTGCGCGCCTGAGCTCCAGATCTTCGATACGCATATGAATGCCATCGATGTTACCGTGCATGTGTTTGAATCGCAGGTCGATGTTCCGCAGCAGAACGGATGCCGCATCAATAAATCGTATCTGAGTGTTGAGATGCCTCAGGATATACGAGATTTTGTCGCGATCGTGAGCGATCCCACAGAGCGGATCCAAAGCGGGTTTTGCGCCATGGATGGTCGCCTGTACAACGGCATGGTCGACGACAGCTGGAACCGTATGAAGGACGCGCGTGCAGACGACGCAGCTTATCGACGTTGGTTTGAGCAGCATCGCGCAAAGCCGGGCGATTTGGCGTGCCAGCGTGTCGCTTCGGCGGCCTTTGCCTATAGACCGCTCGTGAGCATTGTGGTGCCGTGCTACAAGACTGATCGGGTCTACCTGCGCGAGCTGCTGGAATCGGTGCAAGCCCAGAGCTATGACAACTGGGAATTGCTGCTTATGGACGCCTCGCCCGAATGGGACGCGGTGGCCACCCTTGCGGCAGGTGCCAACGACGAGCGCATCCGTCGCATCGAGCTTCCCGGCAACGGCGGCATTGTGGTCAACACCAACGCAGGTATCGAGCAAGCGACAGGCGACTACATCGCTTTCTTGGACCACGATGACATTCTGGAACCGGACGCGTTATTCCAGTATGTTTCCGCACTGAACAAGGCGGCCGAGGGCGAGCGTCCCCAGGTCCTGTTCTGTGATGAGGACATGTTCCAGAAAACGGGGGAGTGGGGCCAGCCGGTCTTTAAGACCGTACTCAACGTCGACCTGCTCTATAGCCATAACTGCGTGACGCATTTCCTGATGGTGGAGAAGGCGCTCATCGATCACATTGGTATGTCCCCAGAAGACGTTGCGGGCGCCCAGGACTACGACTTGACGCTTCGCTGCCTTGCAGCCGGCGCGCGCTTTGAGCACGTTGCGCATGTGCTGTATCACTGGCGCGTGCATCCGGGATCGACCGCCGATGGCTCTGCCGATAGCAAGCCGTATGCCATTGAAGCGGGTCGTCTTGCGCTGCAGCGCCACTTTAACGCGCTGGGCGTTCACGGAACGGTCGAGGAGACCGAGACGCCGTTTGTCTACCGCATGCGCCATGCGCTGCCGGAGCCTGCGCCGCTGGTGAGCATTGTGATCCCCACCAAGGATCACATTGAGACGCTCGATGCCTGTGTGATGTCGATCGCCCAGAAGGCCACGTATACCAATTACGAGATCGTCTTGGTGGAGAACAACAGTGAAGCCCCGGAGACGTTTGCGTATTACGAAACCCTGCCAGAGCGCGTGGCTGCAGCATCCGAAGGCAAGGGCATCGCGCGCGTTGTGTACTGGCCGGGCGAGTTCAATTACTCTCAGATCATCAATTTTGGTGTGAAGCACGCCAAGGGTGACTACCTGCTGCTGCTGAACAACGATACCGAGGTCATAAGCCCGGACTTTATCGAAGAGATGATGGGCTATCTGCAGCGTCCCGATGCGGGCGTGGTGGGCGCCAAACTCTACTTTGCCGATCATCTGGTGCAGCATGCCGGCATTTTGGTTGGCGTGCGTGGCGCACTTGCCCATGCCAACCAGGACTTCTCGGCAAAGCGCGAGGGCTATCTTGCCCGTGCCGTGCGCCCGGGCAACTTTAGCGCCGTGACGGGTGCCTGCCAGATGGTGCGACGCGACGTATTTGAGCGCGTCGGCGGCTACAACGAGGAATTCGCCGTCGGTTTTAACGACGCAGACTTTTGCCTGCGCGTGTGGGAGGCGGGTTACCGCACCATCTTTACGCCCTATGCCGAGCTGTACCACTACGAGTTCACCTCGCGCGGCAGGGAAGAGGCCAACGAGGAAAAGCTGCGCCGCTGGAAGCGTGAGCAGGCGCTGTTCATGCAGCACTGGCCTGAGTTCTTCTTGACGGGCGATCCGTGGTTGGGGCCGAACTTATCCGTTGAGAGCGAGTATTTCTCGTATTAAGGCAATGGTTTTTAGGAAGTCCTTAACTTTCTTTCGCTATGAGCTTGGAAGAAAGTAACGTTGGACTGTCCGTTAAGACAAATTACGAAAGCTGGATACTTCCGCGATAAGTTTATACAGGCTTATATAACTCGATATTATCCGATATAGTCTACGATAAAAATTTAAGCAATGATTGACTGTTAATCGATTCCCCGGAAAGGCAAACAAGTGAGCGCCACAGCATTCCATAACCCGTTTCGTCCCACTGCCGGCGCTGAGCCTCCGCGCATAATTGGTCGTGATGATATCGCCCTTGAGTTTACCGAGAGTTTGAATGCGGGAATAGGTGCACCTGCGAGACTCATGCGCATCGCTGGGCCGAGAGGCTCCGGAAAAACTGTTTTGCTCTGCGATCTTAGGGATCGTGCGCGAGAGCTTGGATGGAAGACCGCTATTGTTTCTGCTGGCCCTAACCTATTGCTGGACTTGAGGGATCAGGTTGCTGATTCTTCCCTTGCGGCCAATGCTTCGGTCGGCGTAAACGCCGGCTTTGTTTCCGCGAAAGTCGATGTTGCGCCCAAAGAGTCGAGCCTTAGAAAGTTGCTAAGTTCGGCAGCGAAGTCATCCAAGGGTCTTTTTATTGCCATCGATGAAGTCCAGGACGCTCCGATTGACGATATGCGTGCCATTGCGTCTACGGTTCAGCTTTTGATAGGGGAAAAAGTAGATATCGCACTTGCCTTTGCCGGCTTACCCGCCGGCGTTATGGATCTTATTAACGGCAAGGCGCTTACGTTCTTGCGTCGTGCCCTCCCTGAAGATCTGGCGCCTATCAACCAGGTGGAGGTAGCGCTCTCTATGGGCGATAGCTTTGTCGCGACTGGTTTGACCATAGAGGACGATCTTCTGTCGAGAGCCGCTAAGGCCACTAAGGGCTATGCCTATCTGGTGCAACTGGTCGGTTATTCCATTTGGCAGCGCGCCAACTTGCATCGTGCCAAAAGTGCCATCGTGAGCGAGCGCGACGTCACCGAAGGCATTGCGCTGGCAGAGGCTCGTTTTCACGATGTTGTTCACGAGCCCGCGATTTCTGGACTGGGGCCTAACGATATCAGATACCTTTTGGCGATGTGCGAGGACAAACAACAGTCCAAATCAGCCGAGATTGCTAGGCGCATGGGTAAAAAGACTAATGAGGTCAGCTCTATTAGGGCAAAATTGCTACAAAGAGAGGTTATTCAGGCGCCACAGAGAGGCTATGTGCAGTTTGCCGTGCCGGACCTAGATATCTATCTGCGAGAGAATGCCGAGGAGATTCTCGAACGGTTCTAGGTCGAGAGAGGACGACGTCACCATCTTTACGCCCTATGCCGAGATGTATCACTACGAGTTCACCTCGCGCGGCAGGGAAGAGGCCAATGAGGAAAAGCTGCGCCGCTGGAAGCGTGAGCAGGCGCTGTTCATGCAGCACTGGC
>USDE01000025.1 GCA_900553345.1 uncultured Collinsella sp. | reverse complement strand
TGAACACGCCCGAGGCCTCGAGCCGGTCCAGAATCCACGGCCAGGTCATAAGGCCCACGCCAATAAGGATGATGACGATGGTGATGAGCCGGTCGGCCCAGCGCGGCAACCGTTTGCGACGACGCTTACCACCCTTGGGCTTGGGCTGTGGGCTTGAGCCGCCGCTGGCCGCGGCGTTATCGCTCTTCATGTGTTTGGCACCCTGCGCCATCGCCGATCACTCCTTTACAGCTCAAGTTGTCTAAACAAATAATAGCCGATTCGCGAGCCCCTACCCCGGACAACGCAGCCAGACTGCATTATCCGGACTACCTAACCTCGCTCAACCAATCAGGCCATATGTTGCTTTCATCGTCTCGACTAGCTGTGTCGTCGTTACGCCCGCAACCCCGATCTGCTTCAGATTGATGTCACTCGCCTCACAGTCTTTAACAAACGCAAGCATATCGTCCTTCAGCTCTTCGACTAGGTTGACACCCGCCGACTCACCAAGCAGCTGAGCAAGCCTCAGCGCATCGCGTTTATGCTTTTTGACCTTCCTCGAGTCAACGTTCTCCCCGGCTTCCCTTCTAGCTTTTAGGTCGAGATACGCCTTCGCTTTGAACGGGACAATGTATTCCGTATCCAGGACCGAAACACCGTCTACTGTCCGAATTCCCTGAAGAAACAAGCTGTAGTAGGCATCGTCCAACAAAATAGCCGAAAGACTGCTTATGTTTTCATCAACGTGAATTGGCGTCACATCAACTCCCTCACGACCCTTTAGAAAGTCGGGGCACTTCGCGAAGAGCTCGATCATATGGGGATAACCCGGCCTCTTTGGTTCCGTAAACCGATAAAAACACGAGGCTTCGCTTTCACCCCAGCCGCAGCGGTAGCCGCCATCACGCACCAAGGTCCATATGGCTTCGGCCGTCTGAGGCAACCGGTCATCGGCGACAATGACCACATCAAAATCGTGGGTCGCCCTAAACGAAAGTCCCGCCTCCGCGAGCAAAATGTCGCATGCTGTGCCGCCGATAAGGGCATACGACCCTTCAGCTTCCTGCATATGTTGCCGAAATACCTGGAGACCTTCTACAGCGCTTCCTGCCATGGATATTCCTTTCCAAACATGTGATCGAGTTCGAGCTGAATTCGTTCATCGTCGATTGCCGCCAAAGATAGCGCAAGTGAGATGTCGTCGATACGGGAGGAGTCGGCAAACACGGGCGCATAGCGCCACACTTGGATCATCGCCGTTTCGTTATCCGGCAGCTCCCCGTCTGCGACTTCAAGGTCGCTCAGTTCACGCCATGTACTTCTTAAGACGGCCTTTTGCTCCATGCCCGGCGCAGCGAGCATCGAACGCACAGCGAGCGCCGTCTCCCCAGCGTCAGCAAGACCGTCAACCCGCGGCGTCTTCCTAGCAAAAAAGACCTTCGAGACAGGCGAAGAGAGCTCCGCCATGTGCTCACTGAGCAGAAGATCAACGGCCACGGGGAACACAATGACACGCCGTTCGCGCCGCTCGCGCCTTGCGAGTCCCCTGTCTACAAGCTCGGTTACGGCCTCACTCGCGCGGCTTGCCGAAATCCCAAGCGCACGACAAAGGTCATCGGAATGATATGACTCCTGCCCTGCTCCCCAGATTGCGGCAGCCTGCGCGTTGGATGACATCTTGGTCGCGCGATTATGAAATCTAGTGCCGCCCCTCTCCGTGCAGGCCGCGCCCATAAATGGAAGAAAGGCCTGTCTACCAGGGCAAACAAAGGGGATTCCTTGTGCGACCAATGCCTTGCGCTGGCGCGCATCGGCATCAGGAAACGAAACGACGACAGGAGCCTCCGCACGCAAGGCTAGCTGGCTATAGACTCTCTTAGCCTCGGGAAGCCCAACGCCAGTAGGCAAACTTGCAAGCAAAAAAGAAAAACCGTTTGCGTCAACGGCGCGGATCTCAATCGACCGCAGATGCAGCGGCAAGCGTGCGGATCCAGGCCAAGTTTTGGTCTTGGCGGAGAGGCCTAGTGCTTCTTTTAAGTAGATTAGCGCTTCGTTCATTTCCATCGTTTTCGTTTGATTCCAGTTTATATTGGAATTATACATAATTTTCGGAATTAAAGAGATCTCGTTCGCGCCTAAGCCAGCATTTGAGTTTTTCGGTTGTTTTCAAAATGTCCCGGATCGGCGGGGCAATTCGGGATACAATATCACTAGAAAACGACGCACCCCGCGTAAATGTTTGGGAGCGCGGGCGGCCTAGTTTTCAGCTTTAGTTAAATGCCCGGGATCCGACCCCCGGGCATTCTTATTTGCGCTTGTTGCGGCGCAAATGCCTTCTACCGTCCGCACCGCGCGAGCGCCCACGGACCTTAAACCGAACCTCATACGAGTCAAGAAACGCGATGACGGATGAGTCCGCACCGGACGGTGGAGGCTGCCTGCGTTGTCCAAAAAGAACGGGGCAAACTCCAGCGCGGAGTCTGCCCCGAAAAGAGAATGGCAAAGCAAGAACGTCGATGGACAAGAAAAGTGTCCGCAAGTCTCATGGCCATCACATCCCACCTGCCAAAGGGATGGGTGAGTGAGCGTTACTCCTGCTCGGACTCCTCAGCCTGCTTACGGCTGCGGATGAGGTGCGCCACACCGATGCACAGCACCGCGCCACCAGCAATCCAAGTGAAGGTCACGCCGTTAAGACCGGTGAGCGGGAGGCCGGAACCCTTCTGGTCGACAACGGTGATGTGCACCTTGCCGTCGGCGGTCTCGGTATTAGTTTGAGCCACCTTGACGAGATCCTCATTGGTACCAGAAGCAAGAGTGCAGCCGGGATTCACAACAGTCGTATCATTTGCCGGAAGCGAATCGCGAGTAATGGTAAACGTAATTCCCTTGCTGTGAGAGTTATCGTAACCAGGCGCCGGTTTGACCTCTGTAAGGACGTAAGTGCCCTCATCGAGACCGACAACGTTAATCTTGCCGTTTGCGTCGGTCGTCAGCGTTGCCTGTTTTTTATCGAACGTCTTGGTACCATTTGCCTTGATATAGCTATCGGTATCGCCCTGCTCCTGCAGCGTAAACTCAACATCGGCGAGAGTCGGATTCTCAGCCTCTGAACCAACCTTGGTTACATCGATGCCATAGGTGTAGTCATAGGCAGGATGCTCAACCGTGGTGCCGGTACCGTCGGCATGCGGATTGTTGGAATAGGTCAACGTAACTGTATTCTTCTGGGGTTTACCCACCAAGCTGCCAAACGTCGAATTAATTGCACCATCCTTGCCGTTTTCAAAAATCTTTGCAGGATCAAGCTTGGCCTGGTACTCAACAGTCACAGTAGAGTTACCGGTGACGGCAATATCCGACTCGTTCTCACCCTTGCAAACCTTAAGGTCGCCGAAATCAACCGTGAGCACGTTGCTGTCATCAAAGGTTGCGGTATAGCCAGAAATGACCTTTTTGCCGTCAATCTTAACTGTCACAGCGGGGGTCGTGCTGGCTTCATCAGTGAACTTGGGCGTCATGGATTTGGGAAGATTATCCGTGAAGGTGTACTTGTAGGTGCTGTAAGTGTCGATGTTACCCGCAACGGTACCGGTAAGCTGATAATCGATAAACTGATCCATTCGGGAGTCTGCAGCCATGTTGGGATTCGTGAACACATTATCGCCAAAAGAGCTGCCCTCTTTGTCATCCCTGACGGCCTTGGTCACAGTGGGGACCTTCTTCTTGGGAGTTAAGTTCTCAGCGGAACCGCCGACAACGGCGAAAATTGGCGAAGTGAAGGTATCCGTGTTGCCCTCGGCGACAGCATCTGGTTTCTTGCCGACGCTCTTAGTCACGAAGAGCCAGTAGCCAGTAGCCAAGTTATCAAAAGAGCCGTTACTGCCAGCAGTTACCCAACCGTCAGTGCCTTCGGAAATGCCGGCCTTCTCAACGGCAGCAGCAATCTTGTCGAGCACGCTTCCGGCATTGACGTTATTGCCCGCAACGTCGGCCCCGTGCTTATTGATGAACTGGGCCCATGCCTGAGCAGATTTAGCTTCTGCGCCGGTTGGGAAACCATCAGGCTTGGACTCATTAGCACCATAAGCTGCAGTCACTGCGTTCATCACGGATTCATTTGCCCATTCAATGTCGGAGAGCGTCTTGTCACCAGACCAGGCTTCTCCATCCTTGGCCTGCGTGACCTTTGCCGAGAAAATCTTGATTCCCTTAAAGGTCGTATCCTTGTAGGTATCCTCCTTAATCGCCACGTTGCCGTCCGTGGCCACCGTCGGCGTACTCGCAGCAAACGCCATGGTCACCGGGGCCATCACTCCACCGAAGCTCAACGCTGCGGTGAGGCCTGCCGTTACTGCCAGGCGTGCGATGTTCTTGCTCATGCTCATCTTCTTTTCCTCCGTTTTCCAGTTGGTTCCCATTCGATCGGTCATCATCTGTCTGTGTCTTAGCATCTACTTCGCTACGTCTCGCCCCGCTCTCTGTGGGGCTGCCAGCTACTCTTTATGGCTGCCACCTCCCCGCTTGACCAGGAGCGCGACCACGATGAGCGCGGCTCCGGCGACCGCTGCGGCGGCCGCGGCGTACATTGCCATATCGCCAGTCGAGGGCATAAAGCCTCCGGTGGTAATGCTAGGGGGTGTGCCGGTGGGCGTGTTGATGAGCGACGCCTCCAGGCTGCCCGTCGACCCGTCCGCGCTGTCGGCGCGCAGGGGCGACTCGGCCGTGATGGTGAGCTTGGGCTTGGCGGCGGCCACCTGATCGACGTCCAGGCCCTCGGCCTTGACCGTCACGGAGCGCGTGCCCTCGAAGGCGGTGTAGCCCTTGGGCGCCTTGAGCTCGCGGACCTCCAGCTTGCCCGAGTCCACGCCCGAGACGGTCACGCGGCCGTCCTCGCCCGTGGTGACGGTGGCCTTGCCCTCCGCATCCCATGTGCCGTCGGCCGCCAGCGTGCGGCCGCGGTCGTCGGCGATGCTCAGGACCGCCCCGGCAAGTGGCTTGTCGCCGTCGCTGCCGCGCTTGGTGAGCGCGAGATCCCAGGTGTAGGCGCACGCGTCATCGCTCGGCGTGCGGGTAAAGCCGGCCTCGCCGGACTGGTCGGCAAAGGGAGAGCGCGGGTAGCGCAGGTAGACCTCGTTGGGGTTGCCCTTCGCGATGCCGTGGTTGCATGCGCTGTTGAGCGGTGCGTTGTACACGGCGACCACGCGGGCGCCCGCGATGAAGGCGTCGGCCCCGCCGAGCGCGGCGATTAGGTCACCGGTGCGCACGGTGAAGGTCTTGCCGTCGGCCGCTACCTTGGTGGCGCACTGAGCCGTGATGTCGGTCCAACCCTTCGCGGGTTCGGTGCCGGCGCGGCCGTCCTTGTCGGCCGACACGACGTCGAAGCCGCCGTCCGCGCCCGCCGCCACGTACACGCGCATGCTCGCGGCCACCTTGGAGGGGTCGAGCCCCGCGCTCATGGTGTCGACGAACTGCACCGTATAGGTGTCGTAGGCGGTAAGACCCGCCGGGACCGTGGCGGAGAGGCGCCAGTACAGGTCGTCGGCGACCGTGGCGTCGGCGGCCTTCTGCCAGGCGGCGGTGCTGCCCTCCAGCACATGCTTGGAGACCTTGGGCGTCGCGGCCTTGGGCTTGACGGTGACGGCGCTGCCGCCGACCAGGGCCATGATCGGCGCGGTGCCGGCCTCGCCCTGGGCGATGACGTCGTCGTCGGCGACGATGAGCCAGTAGCCACAGGGCAGCTCTGACGCCGTGCCCGCGTTAAGGGGCACGGCGTCAGAGCTCTGGAGGGAACGAGCGAGCTGTGCGCTCAGCGCGCTCGTAAGGTGGGAATCGGCGTTGAGCCATTCGGCAGCTTCCTGCGCGGTGGTCTGGGAGTTGGGCATGCCGGCGCTGTGCAGCACAGGCAGCGCGGCGTCGCGCACGGCGTCGCTTGCCCAGGCGAGGTCGGTGGCGATCTTGGCGTCGCTGTCGCCGTCGACGACGTTGGCGCTAAAGATCTGGTAGGCGTCGCAGCTGCGCGCCACGGTGCCGCTCACCGTGATGGAACCGGTCGAGGTCGGCACGGCCTGCGCGGATGCGGGGAACACAGCCGCGCAGGTGCCAATCAGGAGGGCAAGCAGCGCAAACAAGATCGGGAAGGAGCAAACTTTCTTATTCACGACGCTCGCCTCCCTTCGCATTCGCCTTGCGACGAATGTGCATCCAGGCCGCAGCAGCGCAAAGCACCGCCGCGCCGGCAAGGTACGTCAGAGTGACGCCCGACATACCAGAAAGGGGCAAAGAGGTGGAGTAGGTGTTGGTGAAGGTGGGGATGGAGGTGTCGGTGGATTTGGGGGCGGAGGTGTCAATGAACGTCCGTTCTTTGGCATTGGGGTCTGCTGTCCAATCGCCCTTGGAGTCAACGGATCCCTTCATGTAGGTCACCCTACAGTTGATCTCTCCTTTTTCGGTGTCATACGTTGGCACAACCGTGAACTTATAGACCGACTGGTCGTACGTGTAGTGCGAGAACTGCGAACCGTTGGTTTTCTCGCGCACATAGTACGTAAAGGTCTTGAAAGAGCCACCCGTGGAGCCGCCCGGGTCGTCGGAATTATTCCTGATATCAGAGAGCGAGTACTTGAACTCAATCGTTTTATCTTTATCAGTGGCGTCCTTGAACGAAAGCGTCTGCTTCGTATCTTTACCAGAGGTGGTCTCGGCAGTACCGATGATGTCTGTGTCTCTAAAGCGGCTGTCTGTCGCGAGCTGAAGTGTAAACTTCTTCATCTCGCCACCCTCAACGATCTTAGTCGCCATAGGAGTCCAGGAAACACTAGGGGTGTACTTGTTGGTGAAGGTCTTTCCCCCGTCGGGGCCGTCAATCGAATAATAACCCCCAATAGCATCTAGTTGCACATCAGCGTTCCGGTGGTCAGTTTTGCCCTCGGAATGCTCGACCGCGCTCACATTTTTGATCTCGTAGTTATGGATTTTGATCTCTATGGTCTTGTTCGGATCGTTCCGAGTCGGAACAGTCATGAGCACAGTCGAGTGGTCTTCGACTGTCACCTTAATCTCGTACACGGCGGGGTCGTATGTGATGCCGGAAACCTTTCCGGCATTTTCGACTAGGTAGTATGTAATCGTGCCAGCCGTACCGTTCGCTGCAGACTGCTCACCCAGGTTAAACGTGATGTTGCCTCCGTCAACATTACTTGCAGTTCCAACCGGGGTGCAAACGTCATGATTGAATACCCCGCTAGCGAAAGGATCAACCGAATCCTTGCGGTAGACCGTAAAGGAGAACTCCCCCTTATTGATCTTGCGGCCGGACAGCGCCTTGGTCGCCTTCAGCTTAAGGCTCGGATAGACATACGTGTCTGCTGGCTGACCCAAGTACAGGTCGCCATTCGACATGATGCCGCCACCATGGTTCCAGGAATAGTTGTCCGTGATGAAAGTTGTCACTTTATTTTTCTGTACTGCCTCAGTCACCGCTTTATCCGTGGCACTAACAGCCGAAGTCAGACCGATGCTATTTTTTACCTGAGCAACACCGTTGGCGGGGATGGTAATGGGATCATTTAGCTCAATGCTTCCCGAATACTTGGCGTCTATATCGCCAAGCATCTTGCCGCTTACCACTGCAACCGGCGTTGTGTGACCTGTCGCTGCGAGGAAGAAATCGGCATGACCGTACGTGCGAAACGTCTCCGAATCGTATGCATCTCTATCTTCAGTCTTATTAGTACCTTCAGCACCACCAGCTGAAAGATGGGGCGTACCATCATTACCACTACCATCTACCCGATTGTATTCTTTGAAATTTTGATCACTGTCAGCAGACGAATTGCCAAAGATTGCCGTGCCCTCAGTGTTCGTTACCAACGTCTTGCCCGTGGGGCAGACTGCTACGCCGCCGCCATAGCCGCCAGCGGTATTGCTGCTAATGTACGAGTTGTATACAAATAATCTACCAGCGGTCTTTTCCATACCCTCATTCGAGTTTCCCTGGACGAAGATACCGCCACCGCCCCAGTCAAAGCGAGACATGCAGCGGTTGTGAGTGATGTAGACTTTGCTGTTTGGAGTGCCGTTAATCATCGCGTCAACTTGCTGGCCCACTCGGATACCGGCACCTTCAGATCGGTAGCTCACGTTAGAGGCAATAATTCCTCCCGTAATGTCGAGCCATGCCATACCTGATTGATCTTGATTGGTAACGTAAACGCCGCCACCAGCTTCTTCAGAATAATTGCCAGTAATCTTGCCACCAGAAATGGTGACATGGGCGCCGTTATTGGCAGCAAGCCCAGCGCCGCCATGGTTACCCCAGCCATCGTGGCCGCAAAACTTAGCGTATTTATTGTTAGTGATGTAGCCACCAGAAACGGTCACACTACCGCCCGAAACCAAGATGCCGCCACCGAGACCATCCGCCTCGCCGTACGTAGCGTTGCCAGAGATGATTCCACCCGTAAGCTTCAAGGTGGCTCCGTTGTCAGCATAGACGCCGCCGCCAGAAGCTGCCTTGTTTCCCGCGACCACGCCGTCTGTCATTTCGAGGCTGGCATTCGCGCCCGTTATGCACAGACCACCGCCCCAGCCACCGCGGTTGCCGTTGGTGACGTAACCGCCTTCGATTTTGACCTTACCCGTAGAAAGAATCACATGGCCGTTATCGCTCAGATTGGCGGCCGTGGTAATCATGCCGCCCTTGAGATCGAGCATGCCGCCCTCATTAACGGTGACCACTTGCTTTACGGAACCGTGGTCCGATGCCGCAACGATAGCGCCAAAGCCCGTAACGTCATGCCTGTACGTAGTCTCGGTGGTGCAAAGTCCATCTGTATTGGGCGTGCTCTTAGTCTCATAGTAAGTAAGACTCTTAGGAGCGCCGTTATTAGAGCTAGACTCGTCTCCCCTTTCCCATGTCATAATCGCAGGCTGACCCGCCGGCGCATTGTCGACCGGAGTCTTTTCGTCTTTTGTGCTATCTGAGCCCTCGATAATGTTCTCGATGGTGAGCGTGACTCCGTTTTCGACCACAAAGAAGGAGTCTAAGCCGCCGGAGCGGTTGTAGAGCATGTTTCCTGCAAGATTAATGGTGGTGTTTTTTTTGATGTCAATCTGCTGACTCGAATAGGCAGGACCCGTCAGTTGAAACTTGCCGCCGTTGTCGAATTTCCCAGAAACATCACCATTTACCTTGTCATAGTCATCGTCACTGACGCTGGCGGGGGCAATTGCGTTTTCGTCGCTATTTTCATCATCAGAAGTCTGTGCGTCGGAAGGCTGCGCGGCGCCCTCGGCCTCCGCGTCATCGGCTGTCGAGTCTGGTGCAACGGTATCCTCGTTCGCCTCATTCTCGGCATCATCACTATTCTGGTTTTCGGCATCCTCGTTAGTAGTGTTGTCTACACCAGTAGACTCACCTGAGGAACCCCCCCCCATCACAGTTTCCTCGGCAGAAACCGTCTGGGCATCGTTAGCAATGGCCTGCGAGATCGGGGGCATGACGAGCGACAGTACCAAGCTCAAAACGGAGGCTCCGCACAAAACGCCTGCCAGTACACGGCGCGTCGCTTTATTACTCTGCTTAGATTTGTCTGAATTTGCTTTCATCGATGTCTCCTCCCCAAGAGACCGCGATCTTGCTCTTTCACTATCAAACGTATCTGCGCAATCTGTAATTGCACTCGTTTAGTAAAGTTATTGTAACTATTGTTTAAACATATGAGCAACAAAACCGGCATTTTTGTAGCAAGTTCTCAATTCTCTTGACATTTACTCAGATTTGCCTTCGTTTATTCGCTATCTATTTTTGGTTTCTGCTGGTAATTTAGTTGACTATCATTTTTTAATGGCATTAGATTTATTTGCACAACATTTTGCTCAAGAGTAAACATCCTGTAAACAGTCGAAAATCGACCATGAGCGGTAGGTCGTTTACCGGGAGTAATACCCTGCCAAACTGATGAGAATATCTTTAGCCCATCGGTGGTTGGAAGCGTAATGTTCAGACAACTATATTTGAATTTGCGCGCAGATTGTAGGCATCAACTCGCCCAAATCGCCTGAGGCCACCACGAAGGTGCCCGTCCCCTTTGTGGTGATTCTGCCCCGGCGCTACAGCAGATGTTCCTCGATAAAGATCGCAATGCCGTCTTTGTCGTTGCTGGCGGTTACAAAATCGGCGGCGGCACGGGTGGCGTCGCTGCCATTTGCCATGGCCACGCCCACGCCGGCGTCACCCACCATGCAGGTGTCGTTATCGGCATCGCCAAACACGCAGATGTTCTGGAGCTCCATGCCGTTGAACTCTGCCACGCGCACAAGGCCGCGTGTCTTGGACACGCGCGGATCCATGAACTCGTAGAGCCGCTGCGTGGTTTGCAGAGCCGCCGCCTTAACAGTGTCATCGACAAACGTCGACGCGCGCTCGATGACCTGCGACATCACCTCGGGCGCCATGGTAAACATCACCTTGGGCTGCGGCTCGCGCAAAAACTCGGCAAAATCGACCACCTGGTAGGGCACGCCGTCGACGCACGACAGGTGCTCGACGCACGCATTGCTCTCGGGCACATAGAACACGCCGTCTCGGGGGCAGACGGGCGTTGCCGGAAGGTCCGCCATGTGCTTGCAGATGCGCGCGATGGTCTCGCCCGGCAGCGGATAGCTCAGCTCGTTGATGCCGTGCGCGCGGTCGATGACCTCGGCGCCACCGCAGCCCACGAGCACGTCCACCAGGCCTTCGATGCCCCAGAGTTCGTACATGGCCCCGGTCGCGTGGGCATCGCGCCCGGTGCACAGGCCAAAGAGCACGCCGCGCTCGCGCAGGGCGCGGATCGCCGCCACGGTGCGCGGGGACACCGTGTGCTGGCTCGTGAGCAGCGTGCCGTCAATATCGCAGAACACGGCTTTGATGTGACTGAAGGTGGCGTCCATGGGAGCCTTTCTGGGTTGTGCGGCGGTGTGGGGTGTGGTCGTGAACGGCGTACATGGTATACCAAGGCGCAGGGGCGACCTGTCAAAGCAAAAACCACCACAAAGGTGCCTGGCCCCTTTGTGGTGGCCTGGCCCGCAGGATGACCTGGCCGGGACGCAAACCATCACAACATTCGACGTTTTTCGGCAAAATCGCGATTTTCATCGAATGTTGTGATGGTTTTACTGCCTTGCGGCACAATCCAAATGATTTCGTCCAAACAGCAGCAACGCCGCAGGGACCGCCGTCACGACCATGCCTGCCCCCACGAGTGTCCGTTGTACGCCAAATGCTGCCGCCAGCCACGGTGCAACCGCCAGAGGGGCCACGCCGGCGAACATATTGCCAAAGCCCATGACCGAGTTCACACGGCCGAGTTGCTC
>USDE01000024.1 GCA_900553345.1 uncultured Collinsella sp. | reverse complement strand
TCGCAACCAGCCAACGCGGCCTGCCGCTCCTTTTAGAAGCCGGCATAGCACTCGCCCTTCGCGGCGCCGGATACGAAAACGAGGCCGCCGCCGATGCAGTCTTTCAACCACGATCGAGCGGCGGCCTCGCAGCAGCCATCGAATATGCTTGCAGGCTCGTTGTCTAAAAGGACAAGCTAGAAACCAAAGCCAAAGCCCGTTCCGGTAATCGCCGAGTACATAAAGTAAACGTTGATCACGTTGAGGAACACACCCGTGATGCAACCGTTGCGCAGGTAGCGCTCGCACACGATGCGCGCCATGGCGGCGGAGTCGTCATTGTTCTTGGCTTGGCGTCCCGCCGTAAAGTACGTCGCCACGCTCAGCAGCAGATTGAGTACCGGCAGTGCCAGCAGCTCGTAGCTCTTACCCCAGCGCGTCACCTCGCCGGCGGCGTTAAACTTCGTTGCCACCTCGGAGCCAATGTTGGGGATAACACACGCTGCAACCACCAGCGGAATCACCGCAAGTACGAGCAGCGCAATACCCATGTAGCCAGCTTTTTTGCCATATTTAAACATATGCGTCGTCCTTACACGTTAAAGCGGAAGTGCACGACGTCGCCATCGGCCATGACATAGTCCTTGCCCTCAATGCGCAGCTTGCCGGCGGCCTTGGCGCCCTGCTCGCCGCCGAGCTCGATGTAGTCGTCGTAGCCAATAACCTCGGCCTTAATAAAGCCGCGCTCAAAGTCGGTGTGGATGACACCGGCGGCCTGCGGGGCGGTCGCGCCCTGACGCACCGTCCAGGCCTTGACCTCCATCTCGCCGGCCGTAAAGAACGACTGCAGGCCGAGCAGCTTGTAGGCAGCCTGAGCGAGCACGTCCAGGCCGGGCTGCTCCAGGCCTAGGCTTTCCAGGTAGTCGGCAGCGTCCTCGGGATCGAGCTCGGAAAGCTCGGCCTCGATCTTGGCGCAGATCGGCAGCGGCTTGACGCCGTCGATGGGCGCCAGGTCCTCGTTGAGCATATCCTCGTCCACGTTGGCCACATACAGGATGGGCTTCATGGTGAGCAGGAACAGCCCCTTGGCGGCGGCACGCTCCTCGTCGGTCATCTCCATGGATGCGGCGCGCTTGCCCTCGTTGAGCCAGGCAAGCAGGCGCTTGGCAACCTCGAACTTGGGCATGAGCTCCTTGTCGCGCTTGGCCTCCTTCTCGAGCTTAGGCAGCTGCTTCTCGAGCGTGCCCATGTCGGCCAGGATGAGCTCGGTCATGATGGTGTCGGCATCGCCGGCGGGATCGACGAACTCGCCCGTGCGGCCCACCTCACGCATGACGTTGGGGTCCTTAAAGTAGCGCACGACCTCGCAGATAGCGTCGGTCTCGCGAATGTTGGCCAGGAACTGGTTGCCCAGGCCCTCGCCCTCGTTAGCGCCCTTCACCAGACCTGCGATGTCGACGAACTCGACCGTCGCCGGCACAATGCGACCCGGGTTAACGATGTCGGCAAGCTTTTGCAAGCGGCTATCGGGCACGTCGACGATACCCACGTTGGGGTCGATCGTGGCAAACGGGTAGTTGGCGGCAAGGCCGGTCTTTTTGGTAAGCGCGGTGAACAGCGTCGACTTGCCCACGTTGGGCAGGCCCACGATACCGATGGAAAGGGACACGACAGCTCCTTTTGGTACAGGTACTTCAAACCGTATAAGTATAGCGCCGCCGCAGCATCCGGGCGAATCCGGACACCGCGGCGGCGCAAATGAAGCAGAGATAGAGCTCGCTGACTAGTCCGCGAGCTTCTCCACCTGATCGAGCATCTTGTCGAGCTTGGCCTTTGCCTCGGCTTTGACCTTCTCAGCTTCTTCGTGAGCCTTCGCCTTCTGGGCGGCCTTTTCCTCGGCTTCGGGATCGACGACGACCAGATTGGACGCGTCGTGCTCAACAAGCTTGAGCGCATGCTCGGGACAAACCTTGACACAGGCGCCGCAGCCTAAACAATACGTGGACTCCAACGCAAAGCGGCCGCTTCCCACCAGATCGCAGGCAAACGTGGGGCACACGTTGACGCACTCGCCGCACGACGTACACTTGTCAAAATCGCACTCCGGTGTGCTCACCTGCATGTTCTGGGCAAGCTCGGGGTGGTTTTGCAATGTCGAGAGCACCAGCTGCCGCCCATGGGTGAGCGAACGGCGACGCTTGGTCGTCGTGGTGCCGCACATGGTGTTGAGCGTGCGCTCCAGCTGGGTAATCTGATGGCGATGGGCCTTGAGCTTTTGCGTCACCGAGGCCAGCGCCGCCGTCGCCGGGTTGAGCTTGGTCACCGTCAAGCCCGTCGTGCGGGCAATCTTTTCCATGTACTCCTTGCGCTCGTACTCGCGGCGCTTATGGCATTTGAGGCTCTTGGAGTCGACCTCCAAGCCCATACCCGTGCCGGACCACTCCTCGGCCTTCGCAATCGCCTCGCCCAGAATGTCCTCACCGCCGGTGTTGCGGCACTTATCGCACACGCCCAACGGCAGGTAGACGCTCACGTTGGGATAATCGGCCAGTACCGAAAACCAAGTCTCTGCCGTAATATCGCCCACGCAGGCGACGACGACTTCGTTTTCGCGCGGCATGCGCTTAAGGGCACGCGTGCAGGTAACGTAGGCGGTCTCATGGCTCGTAGCCGCCGAGACAATGTCGTCGTAGACGTTTTTGGGTGCCAGGCGCGGAGAGATGATCGCCTCCGTCGGGCAAGTAGCGGCGCACAGACCGCACTTGCGACAGGAGTCGAGGATCTCGATGGAGTCTTCCTCGACCTCGATAGCGTTGACCGGGCACACGTCCATACACGCGGTGCAGCCGCTCTTTTCGTTTTTGCAGGTCAAGCACGGAATGGTGTTGCCGCGCGGGCGCTCCTTGTAGTCGGCAGGATTCCACTGCGGCGCCGATGGATCGAGTGCATCGGTCACGCCGCCAAGCGGGTTTTTAAGAAAGTCGAAACCCTTGCTGATCTCGATAATGTCATCAAACAGATCGTGTTCCTGCGCCATGCGCGGCCCCTCCCTGAGCAGTGCAAACAAGCAAGAGATAATGATACGCCATCGGCCCACGCCTCGGGCAAATTACACGCGGAGCACCTTTGAGGCAAATAGACCTACAATCTATTGCCAACCTAATCGCCTAGGTTTATTGAGGAGTCACAAGATGAAGATTGCCCTGATCGAACCGTTGGGAGTACCCGAGCAGACCCTCGACAGGCTCTCCGCACCCCTTAAGGACGCCGGACACGAGTTTGTCTATTTCGATACCAAAACAACCGATCCGGCCGAGCTCGCTCGACGCAGCGAGGGCGCCGAGGTCGTCGCCGGCGCCGATGCGCTCAAGATGATCGCCGTTGCCTTTACGGGCATCGACCACGTGGGGCTTTCCGCCTGCCGTGAGCGCGGTGTTGAGGTTCGCAACTGCGCCGGCTACTCCGACGTTTCGGTCGCCGAGCTCACCCTTGGCCTGACCATCGACGTGCTGCGCAAGGTGGGCGCCGCCGATGCCGCCGTCCGCAGCGGCAAGACGAGCGCCGGCCTAATGGGCACCGAGATCCGCGACAAGACCGTGGGTATCGTGGGCTGCGGTAAGATCGGCTGCGCCACGGGTCGTCTCTTTAAGGCCTTTGGCGCCCGCGTGCTGGGATATGCCCGCCACGAGCATCCCGAGGCAGCCGAGGCCGGCATTGAGCAGGTTTCGCTCGAGCAGTTGCTCGCCGAGTCCGATATCGTAAGCCTGCACCTGCCTAACAATGACACCACGCGCAAGAGCTTTGGCACCGAGCAGTTCGCCCAGATGAAGGACGGTGCCGTCTTTATCAACTGCGCCCGCGGTGCCATCGTGGATAACGATGCCCTTGCCCAGGCACTCAACGACGATAAGCTCGCCGGTGCCGGCATCGACGTCTTTGATATGGAGCCGCCCATCCCCGCCGACTACGCGCTCGTCAACGCCAAGAACTGCACCTTCACGCCACATGTAGGCTTCCTTACGCACGAGGCCATGCAGCGCCGCGCCAAGATTGAGTTCGACAACGTCGTCGCCTACGTCGAGGGTCGCGCGCAAAACGTTTGCGAGCTGTAGTCAAACGAGGGCGGGGCAAAACCTCATCGCAGGCCTACCCCGCCTTCTTTGGTTCAACTAACCTGACCCCTTTGCACCATAGCAAAAAGGGGCAAAGCCATCTGTTGGCTTTGCCCCTTCCTTACCTTAGTTTAGTTTACTCATCCATGAGATAGTAGTGACCCAGTGCGTCGGCACCCAGAATGGCGTTTGCAACCATCTCGGGCGTCACCTCAAACGGCATGTTGCACATGGTGTCCTCGGGCGCGCACGCGGCCTCGGCAACAATCATGGCCTTCTCGCGCGTAAGCTCGGCAACGCCAAGTTCCTTCATCGTGACCGGTAGGCCCAGCTCAATGCAGAAGCCCAAGACTTCCTCGAGTTTCTCAGTCGGAGCATCCTCGAGTACCAGCTGGACGATGGTGCCAAAGGCGACCTTCTCGCCGTGATACATGCCGTGGCACTCGGGCAGCATCGTCAGACCATTGTGGATGGCATGAGCAGCAGCAAGGCCCGAGCTCTCAAAGCCAATGCCCGAAAGCAGCGTATTGGCCTCGATGATGTGCTCGACGGCAGGCGTGAGCGCACCCTTCTCCAGCGCAACCTTGGCCTTGACGCCATCGGCCATGAGCGTCTCATAGCAGAGCTTGGCGAGCGCCAGGCCGGCCATTCCGCCCTTGCCGCCAGCGCAGGTGCCGCCGTCGGCATCGTGCGTCGCCTGGGCCTCGAAATAGGTTGCGAGCGCATCGCCCATACCGGAAACCGTCAGGCGCACCGGGCTCGCCGCGATAACCGTCGTATCCATAAGGACAATATTGGGGTTTGCCTTAAGGAAGAGGTACTTGTCGAACTGGCCGTCATCGGTATAGAGCACCGAAAGCGCCGAACACGGGGCATCGGTCGAAGCAATGGTGGGGCAAATGATAACCGGGGACTCCAGGTAATAGGCGACGGCCTTAGCGGTGTCGAGGATCTTGCCGCCACCGACGCCGACGACGATATCGCAACCGTTGTCGCGAGCGAGCGCAACCAGGCGATCGACCTCGCCCTTGGAGCACTCGCCGTTAAAATCCTCAAACAGCAGCTCGGCCTTAGCCTCGGCAAAGCCGCCCTCGATCTTGGCACCGACGCGCTTCTTGCCCGAAGGCGTCACGATGACGAGGGCCTTAGCGCCGAGCGGCTCGACATAGGAACCGAGCTTGGCCAGCTCGTCCGGACCCTGGATGTACTTGCTGGGGCTATTGAAAATTGCAGCCATAACTATCCCATTCTCTAAAAGAAAAAAGAAAGGGGCTCCGTACAGATACGTGCGGAGCCCCTCGTTACGATAACAAGAGTCGATTAGAAATCGATGTCGGTGTCGTAGTAGCAGGCCTTGAGGATCTTCTCGAAGTCGGCAGCCTTGGTCTCACGCGGGTTCTCGGGCGTGCAGGCGTCCTGCTCGGCGTTCGCGGCAATCTCGGGCAGCTTGGCGAGGAACTCCTCCTCGGAAACCATCTGCGGGTTCTCGGCGTCGACCTTCACGCCACCGTTCGCGTAATCCTTGATGGACTGCGGAATGTTGAGCTGGTCGTTGAGGTCGCGGATCTTCTGGACGAGCGCAGCGATGAGCTCCTCGTTGGTCTCGCCGGGAAGGTGCAGGATCTCCTTGGCCACGTAAGCGTAACGCTCGGCAGCACGGGGATCCTTGGAGTTCCACTGGATGACCTTGCCCAGGTACATGGCGTTAGCGGCACCGTGGATGATGTGGCCGTTCTCGAAGGCAGCACCGGTCTTGTGAGCCATGGAGTGAACGATGCCGAGCAGGCCCGAGGAGAAGGCGATACCGGCGATGCACTGAGCCTCGTGCATGTGCTGACGGGCCTCATGGTCGCCAGCATAGGACTTGGGCAGCCACTCGACGATCTCGCGGATGCCGTGCAGAGCGTTGGCGTCGGTGAACATAGAGGCGCAGGTGGAAACGTAGGCCTCCATGCAGTGGGTCAGAGCATCCATGCCGGTGTGAGCGCACAGCTTGGCGGGCATGGTGTAGGTGAGCTCGGGGTCGACGATGGCGACATCAGGGGTGATGTTGAAGTCGGCCAGCGGGTACTTGATGCCCTTTTCGTAATCCGTGATGACGGAGAATGCGGTGACCTCGGTAGCAGTGCCGGAGGTAGAGGAAATGGCGCAGAAGTGAGCCTTCTGACGCAGCTCGGGGAAGCTGAACGGCTGGATAATGTTGTCGAAGGACTCCTCGGGATACTCGTAGAAGACCCACATGGCCTTAGCAGCATCGATGGGCGAACCGCCGCCGATAGCAACGATCCAGTCGGGCTCGAAGTCGCGCATAGCGGCTGCGCCCTTCATGACGGTCTCGATGGAGGGATCGGACTCGACGCCCTCGAACAGCTTGACCTCCATGCCGGCCTCTTTGAGGTCGGCCTCAACGTCCTGCAGGAACCCGCCGCGGCGCATAGAGCTGCCGCCAGAAACGATGATGGCCTTCTTACCCTTGAGGTTCTTCACCTCGTGGCGAGCGCCCTCACCAAAGTACAGATCGCGAGGATTGGTAAAACGTCCCATACTGTGCCTCCTAAACAAGCCCCTCTTAGACTTGCGTATATAACGGAGCACCCAATTGGCTCCGTTAGGACCGGTTTGCGCGTTGCCGGCGATGACAATGCGCGATGTCTAAACGTCTCAACGCTCAGACAAACACTATTTTACCGTTCTGGTTGGTCAGTTATTCACCTAAAGCCGCCAATGATGAAACGTTTTTTCTATCCCTGAAGACCCTTGTGCGGCATTCATACTCCCAAGCTGGGCAAACGTTTTATCAAGGTTGACTACATATCCCGGGCAGGACCGTGCCCCTCCAAAATATGCACCGTTCGCCGCCAAAAATCGACCGTTTGCGGCACCGTGATACCACTCGGTCGTCCAAGGTGCCGACATTTGTGCGACATCCGTCTTCGTGGTGCAAAGGTGCAAGTCCAAGTGCGGCACCCCCGGTGTGCCACATGCGGGTAAACTAGAACCTTATATAGAAACATTTGAACCCTAACCGCAGCAAAGGAGGCCCCATGGCATTCGATCCCATTCAAGAGGATTGCCATCGCCTCGTTCTTGAGGCCTTGCGCCGCGACAATATCCCGCTCACCGACGGTGCCGCCGTAGAGCGTCTGATGGAACAATTCACCCGCAACCCCGCACCGCTCATCGTGCACGACCGCGACCGCGCCGGACATCTGATTGCCAAGGTGGTCGAGGCCGTCGACTACCGCATTCCCTTTATCCCTGACGATACCCAGGCAGAGCAGGAAGAGGCAGCTGCCGAGAACATGCTCCGCGAGGCAGCCGCGCTCGATCCGACCAACTGGGATGCCCAGCGCATGCTGACCGCCCTCACCGCCAGCTCCAACGAGGAATACGTACAGTACTTGGCATCCAAGCGCGATGAAGTCGAGCATGACCTGGCGCTCAAAATCGCCTCGGCGCAGGACCCCTACGAGCGTGAGGCCGCAGGCGACCTTACGCGCCGCCCCTATCTGCGCTGGCTTGCCGCCCTTGCGTCACGCGCGCTCATTAGCGGCCGCTATCGCATGTCGCTCGAAGCCGCAAACCGCAGCCTCGACTTTGCGCCCAACGACCCCGCTGGTGTCCGCCACACCGCGATGCTCGCCATGGCAAAGCTCGAATACCCCGCCGAGGAGCTCAAGCGCTTTCGCTCTGCCCACTCCGTCCCCTATCTCGCCAACACGCCGCTGCGCCGTCGTCCCAAGGACGCGGAGCGCGACTTGGACCCGTGGACGCTCATCGCGCTGATGAGCGCAGCCTGGCGCGAGCTGGACTACGAGGGCGCCGAGCACTACCTGCGTATCCTTGCGCGCTCGTGCCCGCACGCGGCCGAGGCGCTCTACTTCCAAACCGAGTTTCCCGATGGCGTCTATGCCCGCGTCAACGTGGGCGCAGGCTCCACCGACGAGCTCGTCCTTGCACTGTCCGAGGCAACGCCGGTACTGCAGGAGGGCCTGGGCGCTCCCGACAACGCCAGCTTTGCCGCCTGGGTCGCCACCAACGATATCGTGCGTTCCCAGATCGACGAGCGCATCCTGCGTGCAGCCGAGCAGGGGCTTCCATTTAAGGGAGGGGACCTCTAATGGATCCGAGCGTCTACATCCCCGCCTACTTGGAGCGCACCTATCTGGCGTCGCACCCCGAGCTCACCGATGCAGCACGCGAGCTTGTCCATAACGACGTGAGCGTCAACCCTCATAAGTATGCGCAGACCGAGCATGCCCAGGCACTGCTGTCCTATGCCGGTATTCATCGCCACCTGCTCGACGAGCTCCATCGCATCGAGGACATGGGCAGTGACGAGGAGTTCGAACAGACGCGTAATCGCCTGTTCGACGACATGCGCGATGAGCTGCTCAAAATTGTCCGCGTCGATGCACTGGCTGTCGACGCGCAGCTGCTCGCCATCATCCTGGCCGACACGCCCGTTGACGCCTGCCTGGGTGACCTGATGAAGCTCGAGGCGACCACGGCCGATTACCTGCAGCAAAGCGTGCCCGGGTTCGACATGGAAGCCCCGCACCACTGGGCCAATAATGTTTTGGCCGACGGTGTCACTGCAGCAGACCTTACCGTGAGCGAGCCGGCTCTTATCGGGTGGCTTCATACACTCGAGGCCATCTCGCAGCTATGTATGGCGAGCGCTCGCTACCGTGCTGCCGCCAACTACGCCCGCCGCGTCCTTAAAGCAGAAGGCTATCCCACCCGAGCCGCAGGCACCGTGTTGCTCGCCCTCGCTCGTCTGGAAGACGAGGACGGCTTTTTTGCCCTAGCCCACCAACTCGAGGAAGAGATCGGGGCTGACGCGCTCGAGAACTCTCCTTGGTATCTGCTCGCCCGCACAATCCTATTGTTCAAAACGAACAAGATGCGCCCGGCGACACGCGCGCTGCGTGAGTTTGCCAACCGTTGCGAGGGCGGCGCGTTCTTCTTGCTGAACCCCATGTACCAGACGCCGTACCTTCCCTGCCGGCCCGAGCCGCGCGATCCCTGGGATCTTTCGCACCAGGCCGTTTGGGAAGCGGACGGTATTATCTCGGACACTCCCGACTTTGCCCCCTGGGCCAATGCCTGTGAAGACGTGTCACAGCTTGCCCAGGAATTTGCGCGCCGCTACGGTTTTTAGTGACGCACTCGACCCGACCATGTCGTTTACGTTAGGAACGGTTTCATGAACCTCCGCTCATCTCTCGCCTGTACCTCGAGCGATATCGCTCGCTGGGGACTGCGCTCTGTCCTCAAACGCCAGGGCGGCGTACTCCCCGGCCGCATCGCCATGAAGATCGATCCCGAGTTGCTGAGCGACCTCGCTGGCCTTGTCGACCGCAGCGTGGTGATTACGGGTACTAATGGCAAGACCACCACCTCCAACCTCATCGCCGACGCCGTTGCCGCCAGCGGCGCCACCGTGGTATGCAACCGCGCCGGCAACAACATGGAGCCGGGCGTGGTGGGTGCACTGCTCGAGGCGCGCAGCGGCCTCAAGCGAGCCGGCGGCGGCAAGCGCGTGGGCGTTTTTGAATGCGATGAGCTCTACACCGTGCGCGTCCTGCCCAAGCTCAAGCCGACGTACTTCGTGCTGCTCAACCTGTTCCGCGACCAGCTGGATCGCTATGGCGAGATCGATCACACCCAAGAGGTCATCGCCCACGCGTTGGAACTTTCGCCGGCAACGACGCTCATCTACAACGCAGACGACCCGCTGTGTGCCGCGATCGCCGCACGCGTTCCCAATGCAAGCATCGCCTTTGGCATCGACGGCGCCACCAACACCGAGTCCGACCGTATTAGCGACTCACGTTTTTGCTCAAAGTGCAACGCGCCGCTGGAGTATGACTACGTGCAATACGGCCAGCTCGGTGCCTACCATTGCCCCTCGTGCGGCTGGGCCCGCCCTGCGCTTGTCCGTCGCGTGACGGGCGTGGAGCTCGGCTGCGACGGCTATGGTTTCGACCTGGTCTTTGGATCTGCGCCCGACGCGGCTGCCGTACACATCGCCACACGCTACAACGGCCTGTACATGGTCTACAACGTTGCCGCTGCATTCTTTGCCGCACATGAGTTAGGCGTGGATACAGCGCACCTGCAGCCCACGCTCGATGCCTACGTCCCCGCCGGCGGACGCATGGGCCGCTGGGATATCGCCGGCCGCACCGTCGAGGCCAACCTGGCTAAGAATCCCGTAGGCTTCGATCGACAAATCCAGTCCATCAAGACGGCAGGCGGCAGACTCTGCGCTTTCTTCCTCAACGATAACGATGCCGACGGCCACGATGTATCGTGGATCTACGACGTCGACTTTGAGCGCATTGCCGACACGCCGGGTCTTGTCGCCTTTGCCGGAGGCACGCGCGCGCACGACATGCAGGTGCGCCTCAAGTACGCCGGCATCGATGCCGCGATTATCTCGGACGTCGCGCAGGCAATTGGCGCCGTTGCAGACGAGGCCGCCAATGACACCTTCTACGCCGTCGCCAACTACACGGCCTTCCCGCCGCTGGTCAAGGAGCTCGACGGGCTGAAAGGCGCCACCGCCGACGCTGTTGCCGGGCGCGCCGTAGCCCGTGCCGACGGCAGCGCTCTTCCTGTCGGCATCGCGCCAGTCGAGCTTTCGCGCCCGCTGCGCATCGTCTACCTGTATCCCGATGCCCTTAACCTCTACGGCGACGGCGGCAATGTTATCGCGCTCGAGCGCCGCTGCGTCTGGCGCGGCATCCCCGTTCGCGTGGACGAGGTCCGCATGGGCGAGTCGCTCGATCTCACCGACGCCGACATCGTCATGATGGGCGGTGGCTCCGACCGCGACCAACTGGCCGTGGCACACGAGCTGCTCGCTCAAAAAGACAAGGTCGCGGCCTATGTTGAGGATGGCGGCTCGCTGCTTGCCATCTGTGGCAGCTATCAGCTGCTCGGCCGTTCGTACTACATGGGCGACGATCGCATTGAGGGCCTGGGCGTCATTGCCGCCGAAACCGTACGCGGCTCCGACCGCCTGATTGGCAACGTAGCCGTCAAAACCGATCTGGCACCTGAGCCCTTTGTGGGATTCGAGAACCATGGAGGTCGCACCCTGCTCGACGCGGAGGCAACGCCACTCGGAACGTCCGTCGTTGCGGGCACCGGCAACAACGGCGACGATGGCTTTGAGGGCATCATCTACAAGGGCGTCATCGGCACGTACCTGCACGGACCAGCGCTACCCAAGAACCCCGAGCTCGCCGACTGGCTGATCGCGCACGCCCTCGAGCGCCGCGGCGATGCGCAGGCCACAGCCCTGCTGCCGCTCAAGCCCCTCGACGACACCTAC
>USDE01000023.1 GCA_900553345.1 uncultured Collinsella sp. | reverse complement strand
CGGCGAGCGGCATATCAAAGCGCATCTCGACCGATTTGCTCGTGAGATGGATCATGTCGGTCGTAATGCCGCGGTGCTCGATAGCGAGCTGCATAACGGCGCCCGTATACTCGGGCGGACAGATAATCTTGGCCTTGAGGTAGGGCTCCTCGATACGCTCGATGCGCGTAGCCTCGGGCAGATCCTGCGGGCTGCGAACATCGATCATCTCGCCGTCGGTCTTGTAGACGTGATAGTCCACCGAAGGGCTCGTGGCAATGAGGTCAAGGTTGAACTCGCGCTCCAGGCGCTCCTTGACGACCTCCATATGCAGTAGGCCCAAGAAGCCAACGCGGAAACCAAAGCCGAGCGCCACCGAGGTCTCGGGCTCCCACACCAACGACGGGTCGTTGACATGCAGTTTATCGAGAGCGTCGCGCAGGTTCTCGTAATCCTTGTTGTCGATCGGGAACAGGCCCGTGTAGACCATGGGCTTGGCCTCGCGGTAGCCGGGAAGCGGCTCGGGGCAGGGATTCGACGCCCAGGTAAGGGTGTCGCCCACGCGAACGGCCTCGGGGTCCTTCAGGCCCGTGACCACGTAGCCGACCTCGCCAACCGTCAGCGCGTCAACCGGGGTCTCGGCAGGACGCTTGACGCCCACGCCGTCGACCAAAAAGTCACCCTCGGCCTGCATCATGCGCAAAGTATCGCCCTTTTTGATGGAACCATCGAAGACGCGCACCGTGGCCACCACACCGCGATACTCGTCAAAGTACGAATCCAGAATGAGCGCCTTGAGCGGCGCGTTCTCATCGCCCTTGGGCGGAGAGATCAAAAAGACGATGGACTCCAGCAGATCGTGGATGCCCTCGCCGGTCTTGCCCGACACGCACACAGCATCGTCAGCGGGAATCGCCAGGTCATCCTCGATCTCAGTCTTAACCTCGTCGGGATGGGCCGAGGGCAGGTCGATCTTGTTGATGGCGGGCACGATATCCAAATTGGCGTTCATAGCGAGCGTCGCGTTGGAGACGGTCTGCGCCTCGACGCCCTGCGTGGCGTCGACGACGAGCACCGCGCCCTCGCAAGCGGCCAGCGAACGCGAGACCTCGTAGGTAAAGTCCACGTGGCCCGGCGTATCGATCAGGTTGAACTGATACGTCTCGCCATCGTCGGCGTCATAGGAAACGCGAACGGCATTGGACTTGATCGTAATGCCGCGCTCGCGCTCGATATCCATGGTGTCAAGCAGCTGCGACTCCATGTCGCGCTCGTCGACGGTATGGGTGAGCTCGAGGATACGGTCACTGATCGTGGACTTGCCATGGTCGATGTGCGCAACGATCGAGAAGTTGCGGATGTGGGAAATGTCAATTGAAGTATTCATGCGGACTATCTTACCCGAGCGGTACAAAAAATGGAGCCTGTTCCATAAAACAGGCTCCATTTATGCGCGTAATCTGTGTGGTGTGAAATATACAACTTAGGCGTTGATGCTGTTCACGAGCTTGGCAAGACCGGACTTGCGGTTGGAAGCCTGGTTCTTGTGGATGACATGCTTGGCGGCAGCCATGTCAAGACGCTTGGTGACGGTCTTGAGGGCAGCCTGGGCCTTCTCGGCATCGCCCTCGGCGACGGCGGACTGGACGTGCTTGGTCAGCGTCTTGAGCTCGGACTTGACAGCCTTGTTACGCATGCGAGCTGCCTCATTGGTGCGGATACGCTTCTTCTGAGACTTGATGTTTGCCACTTCTGGAGTTCCTTTCGAGTTCCTTGCAAAAAATGTATGACACCTCTGAGACACGGTGAGGTCATGCAAGCGCCTACTATAGCACGCTCCCCCTCAAAGGGATAGAACGAATTTGTCAAATAGGCAGGTATCATCACGATTTTCTCAAGATGTTCGTAATCCAGAGCAAAAGCGCGGTCTCCGAATCGGCAGAACCCTTCAGTGCGAGCTCCACATCGACCGCGCCCTCGAGCGCGGCAACGAGCTCGGTCATCGAAAAACGACGGGCCCAGGTAAGGTGATTCTTGACCTGCCAGGCCTGAAGCTTGAGCGTCGCGGCCAGCTCACGACCCTGTCCACGCGCATCGAGCGCCTTGGCGACGATAAGCTCGCGAATGCGCCCGCACAGCAGCGTGTAGGTCCACACATAGCTCTTGGCGGGCAGTAGATTGAAGAGCTCAAGCGAGCGGCGCATGTCACGGGCCGAGACCGCATTGAGAAAGTCCCAGGGCTGAACTTCGGCCGTGCGCACGATCCAGCGCTCCACATCGGCAAGCTCAATTTGCGGCGCCTCGACCATCTGGGCAAGCTTGGCCAAGTCGTTATCGAGCATGCGGGTGTTCTCGCCCGAGCGCGAGACGAGCTCCTCGGCAGCAGCTGTCGAGATGGACTTACCGTGCTGCGTCGCCATCTGCTGCACGCGGCGTGGGAGCTCCCAGCGCTTGGTGCCCGAACAGTCGATCACGGCCTTCCTGTCAATCTTGGCGATTGCCTTGTACAGGCGTGTGTTCTTGGCAAGCGAATCGGCGATTATGAGGCAAACCGTCGTGGGGCTGGGACTCGCCAGATACTCGACAAGCGGCTCAGAGATCGCTTTGGCAAGTTTTGAGCAGCCGTCAAGGATTACCAGGCGAAACTCGCTGCCCATGGGAAAGGTATTGAGCGAGCCGATGATCGACTCGATATCGGGATCTTTCGTCATGTCGCGTTCATCGAGGTTGAACTCAACCATACCCGACTTTTCCAGACGCGCCTTCATACGCGAGACGGCGTGGTCGCGTTTGACCCCGTCGGTACCGACGATCAGATATGCCGGCAAAAGACCGGTTTCGGACATCGCGCTCCCCTCCCGCAGGCTCTCGTGTTCGTACCGTGCCATTCTATCCCACGGGTTGGTCCCGCGCCAACGGCAGCATCACGGTCGCTGACAACGCATGGCAAATCCGGTTACGGTCGGCGAGACGGTAATGTCTCCTTGTTCGATGGTGCATGCGAACGCGCCGCCCGCATCGCGAACGGCATCGATGCAGGTATCGGATGGATGGCCGTAACGGTTGCCCTCGCCCGCGCTCGCAACAGAGAGCTCGGGCTTAAGCGTTTCCAGCAGCTCGGTGTCGACGGAAACTTTTGAGCCATGATGCCCCAGCTTGAGCACATCGATATCTCCCACCTCCTGTACAAACTCGCGCTCCTGATCGAGCTCGGCGTCACCAGTAAGGAGCACGCGCAGGCTCTTGCCTTCCTGAGCGTAGGAGAGCAGCAAAACAAGAGAGTCCTCATTGCCCTCGCCATCCACCGTGTCAAACGGCCACATCACACGAGCCCGAAATGCGCCGATATCGACCGTGTCTCCGCGAGCCACCTGCCGATACGTTACACCCGGGCGATTCAGGACCTCAGTAGGCGCGCCGTCAAGTGCATCGGCCGCGACCGCAATGGTTCCAACCGAAAAACAATCGAGTACGTCGGGAAGACCGCCCCAATGGTCTTCATCCCAATGCGTCACGAAGACGGCGTCGATATGGTGAACGTTTTTGCGAACCAACGCCGACACCACGCGCTCATCGAGTCCACAGTCCACGAGTGCCACGGTCCCACCTTGGCGGATAAGAATCGCATCGGCCTGACCAACATCGAGGACCGTCACAGAAGGCGGCGCACATCGATCCCAATAGACATACGGAACACCCGCTGCAAGAATCAAACACAGCAGCCCCACTGCCATGCTCCGTGCGCGGGGACGTGGCCACCAGACCAAGACGACCGCCAGCACAAACGGCACTACGTATACCAGGGGCGTATCGGGCGGCACGCTTACGGATGCGCCCGGAACGGCAGCAAAGAGCTGCTCAAAGAACAGGGCGCAGCGAGCGACAATCATGGGCCCCACGAGCGCCCCGTGACGCAACAGCGGCACAAGCGAGCAGGGCACCAGCACAACCGATATAGCAAGCAGTACGCTTATCACCGGACCGATCACGGCATTTGCAAGCGGGGCAATGAGCGAAAACGTCCCGAATGCGGGAATGGTTACAGGAAGTGTCGCGAGTTGTGAGCACATCGTGACGGACAAAATACCGGCAACCCCCGATGGCACGCTCAGCTCGCACAAGGCGTAGGTAGCGTAGGGGCAAAAACAAAGGATGGCAAAAACACTGGCGCACGATAGTTGAAAACCCATCTCGAACAATACCGTCGGGCGCAGCAACACAAAGATTGCCATGGTGACAAACAGAGCCGAGAGGCCATGCCGACGACGTCCGGCGCCGTTGGCGACAAGCGTCGCCGCCACCATGCAGCACGCGCGCACGGCCGAGGGCGAGGCGCCCGTAAAGACGGCATAGGCAATAAGAGCCAGCATCAACAGTCCCCGCTGCAGCCCACGAGAGAGGCGTGTCTTTTGCAGGGCGCTCTCAATCACAAACCCCACGATGGCAAGATGGCTGCCCGAGACGGCGATGAGATGTGCGGTGCCCGTTACCGAAAACCAATCGCCCGCCGGCTGGGCGCGCAGCTCGGACGAGCGTCCACAGACAACGCCGGCAATGAGCGAGCGCGCTGGATCGGTCGCGGGCGCGATAACGGCAAGGAGCTCGTTTCGAAGCCAAGACAACGGGCCTGGAGGGCCCTCGTCGATCGATACCAACCGGACGACTTTAACCTTTCGAAGCTCGCCCCGAAGCACGCGTGAGCGCCCATACGCATCATTCTCAAAGCGCGAAATTCGACCGATAGCACGTACATGCGAACCGGCGCCAAGCTCACGATCACACGACAGCCGTACCTGACCCAAACGCTTTTCGCCCGCGTACGCATCACAGGTATAGGAGTACGCACCGTCATTGATGGACGGGTCGCAACACACAACAAACTCGAGACTGCTCGCAGCCCGATTATCCAACGCCCTCGAAGCGCGCAGCGCCCCTATCGCCCAACCCGCGGACACTACCGCTCCCGCCACGAGGCCGAGGGCCGCGGCATACAGCCATCGCCTCCACCGCACAAGGCGCATGCAGGACCGAGCCAATACAATGCACCCTGCTGCCGCAACGGGAATGGCCATAAGCAATGTGACGGGCGCCGCCCGCTCTCCCAGCAGCGCATCGGCCGCCATGTTAAGCACTAACCCACAGCTCGCACACAAGCCGGCACAAAGGGCTATCGTCCACGGCATCAATGGGCGCGGTGGCATCACATGCTCGCGCTCGGTCGCACTCATACGCAGATGCAATCTTTAATTTTGGCGAGTTTCTTCTCACCGATCCCCGATACGCGCACAAGGTCATCGACCGAGGCAAAGGCCCCGTTTTGCGTCCGTTCGTCGATAATTGCCTGGGCCATAGAAGGCCCGATGCCCGAAAGCGTCTGCAGCTCCGCCGCACTTGCCGTATTGATATTCACAAGACCCGACGAAGACCCTGTACCAGGGGTCGTGGAAGCGCTGCTTTCGGCGCCGCCGACGGCCGCAGCCGTTTGTTGCTCCCCTACCGTCGGCACATAGATCTTTTGACCATCGGTGATCTTGGACGCACGGTTAAGACCCGTCACATCCGCCTCGGCCGTAAGCCCTCCGGCGGCATCAATCGCCTGGGACACCCGTGCTCCATCTTTAAGCCGGTACACGCCAGGCTTCACAACGGCGCCATCAAGATCGACGTACACCTCGGCAGCAGAGGAGCTCTTGGCAGACGGCTCATCGGCATCGTCAGGAGAGGCATCCCCGGCCCCGCGCACATCCGAGGCGCTCGCCTCATCACTACGCTCAAACGATACGTCGCTGGAGTGACCACCAAAACCTGCCATCGCCAAGCCGCTCGCGGCGGCAATGACAACCAGGATCGCCACGACCATCGCCTTATGGCCGAGCAGCTTTTCTGCCCAGCGGTCCATCAGTTTAACCCGTTCGTGTTGCTCGCGCTGCGCCATAGCAAACACCTCCCAACACCATCGTGTCAGGAAACGAACGCCGCAGCCTCCGCACGCCCACACCGGTTTTCGCGGTCAAACCAAAAGCTGACCAAAACCTTGCGGAAAAGTGTCCATTTATTCAGGCACACGTCGACAAATGAACCGTTTATCGCCTAATGCCCAGATAGAAAAAGACCGACGATGCAAAATCACCGCCGGTCTATACACAACATTATTCGTGATCTTGGTAAATCTCACGTGGAGCGAGCTCGGAATGTTTGCGTTTTAAGGTCTTAGGGGCCTTATACGTGTTGCTCTCGAAGTCGATATACTCGGTCTGCTTGAGCAAGCGCTCAATCATCTCCTCGTGATCGAACAGCTCCCACGCCTCATGCACGGCATCGAGTTTGGCGTGCGTCTCGGGGCGGCGCGGCATAAAGAGCGTGCAGCAATCGGGAGCAGCTTCGGTCGAGATATCGAAGGTACCGATTTCCTCGGCACGCGCGATGATCTCCTGCTTGTCCGAACCAATCAGCGGGCGGAACACGGGGATCTTGACGGCCTCGTTGACGGCCATGATGTTCTCGAGCGTCTGGGAAGCAACCTGACCGAGCGATTCACCGGTCACAATAGCCTTGGCGCCCTCGATATGCGCAATGCGCTCGGCAACCGAATACATAATGCGACGGTACATGATCACGCGCAGGTTGCTGGGGCAGGTCACCGAGATCTCACGCTGACAATCGCCAAACGGCACCACGTACAGGCGGCCGATCTGGACACCCGGCTCAAGCGCACGGATGATGTCCTGCACCAAATACTCGCTCGTATCAGGCGTCTGCGGACGACCGGAGAAATGTACCGGCACGCACACCGCGCCGCGACGCGCGAGCATCCAGGTCGCCACTGGGGAATCGATACCCGAAGAAAGCAGCGTCACGACCTTGCCGGCAGACCCCACCGGCAGACCGCCCACGCCGCGCTCAGAGCGCGCATACACATAGACGCTACCCTGGACCACCAGTACGTGCACCATCGCGTCGGGATCGTGCATCTGGACCTTTTTATCGGGAAACGCCTCGCACAACACCTCGCCAACCTGTCGATTGATATCAATCGAGGTGAGCTCGTAGTCGGTGTTAGAGCGCTTGGCATGTACCTTAAACGACTCGAAGGGACCAAATTCGCGCAGCGCCTTCACGGCGGCAGCGCAGTATTCCTGCGGGTCGCGGTTGGTGTGGTACGCCAGGGACACACGGGCAACGCCGGGGACGGTGCGGATGACGCGCGCCGCCTCGTCGGCCTGATGCTCGTTAAAGGTCACGAGGATATAACCGGAAATTCGAGACACGGCATTCACGGAAAAGGCGGCCAAGGCCGCCTTGATGTTATCCATGAGGATATGCTCAAAATGTGCGCGGTTCTTGCCCTTCAGTCCAACCTCGTGATAGTGGACCAGGCAGACGCGGGCTGCCATTTAGGCTTCAGCAACCTTGTGGCCGAGCGCCTTCTCGTAACGGGCCTCGTCGTAGGAGATGTCGCCGTCGACAATCTCGTCCATAGCCATCGAGATGGTATCGGCGCCGGAAAGCGCAATGGTGATGTCGTCGACATCCTGGACGGCAAGCACGCGGTTGTGCTGGCCACGCAGCATGCTGTTAATGTCGCAGGCGCGCTTGGAGGCAAGCGAGGCGAGCAGGAAGCGGTTGTGATCGGTCTTCTCCAGAAGATCGTCAATGCAAGGCTTTACAACGGACACGGACCTCAGATCCTTTCATGCATATCGAGAACGCGAACGAGCTCATCGGTCGCGCGGTCGAGATCGTCATTCACCACGACGTCGTCGTAGCGGTCGGCAAGGGCAAGTTCATCGGCGGCGTTTGCCATACGCAGCTCGATCGTCTCGGGCGTCTCGGTACCGCGACCGACCAGGCGATCGCGAAGCACCTCGAGCGAAGGCGGCTTGATAAAGATCAACACGGCCTCGGGGAAACGCTCCTTGACCTGCAGGGCACCCTGAACATCGATCTCCAAGATCAGAGAGGAGCCAGAGGCGAGCTTGGATGTGACCTCGCTCACCAATGTGCCGTAGCAGTTACCGTGGACCTCGGCCCACTCAACAAACTCACCGTTTGCCACGCGGCGGTCGAACTCCTCGCGCGTCAGAAAAAAGTAGTTGACGCCGTCGACCTCACCTTTGCGTGGTGCTCGCGTGGTAGCCGAAACCGTCAGGCCCAGGTTCGAGCGGCGCTCGCGCACACGAGTGACGAGCGTACCCTTGCCTGCGCCTGACGGTCCAGAAATCACAAAGAGCTTGGAATCCTGAGCGCTCACTTATTTGGTCAGCTGCTCGAGGAGCTGCTCGCGCTGACGGACGCCGAGGCCCTGGACGCGACGGGTAGCGGAGATACCGAGCTCCTCCATGATCTTGGCGGCCTTGGCCTTGCCATAACCGGGGAGAGACTCGATGAGGGTGGAAACCTTCATGCGGGAAGCGATGGGGTCATCGGAGTTGAGCACGGACTCGAGGGACTTCTCGCCCTTCTTGATCTGCTCGCGAAGCTCAGCGCGGGCGTGACGTGCGGCGGCAGCCTTCTCAAGAGCCTGCTTGCGCTGCTCGTCGGTAAGCTGAGGGAGTGCCATTCGAACCTCCAAATAGTTGGGTTATATCTGATGCAATAATTGGCATTTTAGCACGTCAAACGCACTAAATGCCCAATCGACGGCACCATAGGTTAGACGATACCTGCGAAAAGTGCAATATACGCAGGTCAAAGTTGAGCCCCTGACCTGCGATTCCACACAAAGGATGGGAAAGTTTTCGCAGGCACAGGGGCTAATTTGTGCTAATGAGACCCAAAAGTGGTGACTTGAGGGAATCTTTTAGGCGACGTTTTCGACCAGCTCGGCAACGATAGCGTCAAATGCGGCAACCGGGTCGTCGGCACCGGTGATGGGTCGGCCCACCACGATGTGGCTCGCACCGCGCTCGATAGCCTGGGAAGGCGTCGCCACGCGGGATTGATCGCCCAGGGCGGCACCCACCGGACGCACGCCCGGAGTCACAATGAAAGCATCGGGGCCCAGCAGCTCGCGCATGTCATGGGCCTCCATCGGCGAGCACACGATGCCGTCGATGCCGTTAGCCTGGGCAAGCTTTGCCAGGCGGGCGGCCTCCTCGGCCACGGGCGACTCGACACCGATCTCGGTCAGCGCATCCTGGTTCATGCTCGTGAGCACGGTAATGGCAACGAGCTTGGCACGATCCTCGCGAGCCTCCTCGGCACCCTCGCGGCAGGCAGCGAGCATAGCGCCCGAGCCCAGACCGTGGACCGAAAGCAGGTCGGCACCGGCGAGCGAGGCCGAACGGGCAGCACCGCGCACCTGATGCGGAATGTCATGGAACTTGAGGTCGAGGAAGACCTTAAAGCCCAGGTCCTTGAACGTCTTGACGATCTCAGGGCCCTCAGCGTAATAGAGCGTCATGCCGACCTTGAGCCAAGCGGCATGACCAGAAAGCTCGTGGGCGAGCTCGAGCGCGCGCTCACGGTCGCAGTCGAGGGCGACGATAACGCGGTCGCGGGCATCAGTCTCTAGCATTCGAAAGCACCTACCAGCTCGTTGATGTCCTTCACGCCCTGGGACTCCGCCCAGGCCTCGAGCTCGTGCGCGATCTTAATCGATGCACACGGATCGACGAAGTTGGCCATGCCGACCGACACGCAGGTGGCACCGGCCAGGATAAACTCGGCCGCATCTTCGCCAGTCATGACGCCGCCGACGCCATTGATGGGGATATCGACGGCCTGGGCGACCTCCCAGACCATGCGCACGGCGATGTGGTGGCACAGCGGGCCCGAAAGGCCGCCCTTGGGCTTGGCCACGCGGGACTTGCGAGTGTGCACGTCGATGGCCATGCCCTGGATGGAGTTGATGACCGAAAGGCCGTCGGCGCCGGCGGCCTCGAGAGCCTTGCCAATCTCGGCGACGTTGACCGGAGCCATCTTTACGAACAGCGGCTTATCGGTCACCCTGCGGCAAGCAGCCATAACGGCAGAGGCACCCTCGGGCGTGGATCCCATGGCGGCACCGCCAGCAGCGATATTGGGGCAGCTCACGTTGATCTCGTAGCCGGCAGCCCAGGGGCACAGCTCGACATACATCTCGAGCGCGCGGACAAACTCGTCAACGGAGTGGCCGGCGACCTGACAGATGACCTGGCAACCGTCCTTGGAAAGCTGTTCGAGCCACGGGCCGGACTCACGGGCAAAGGCGGCCACACCGGGGTTCTGAAGGCCCACGGAGTTGATCATGCCGCCCGGGATCTCGGCCATGCGAGGCGCGGGGTTGCCGGGCCAGGGCTCGGCAGCACAACCCTTGGTGGTGATGGCACCCAGCTGGGAAACATCAAAGAAGTTCTGGAACTGCCAACCGTAGCCAAAGGTACCGGCTGCGGTGTTGATGGGGTTTTGCATCTTGACGCCGCCGAAATCGACGGCCATGTTCACGGTACCCACTAGAAGACCACCACCTTGGAAGCATCGAACACGGGGCCGCACATGCAGGCGCCCTTCATACCGTCGACCGTCTCGACATTGCAGGTGTTGCAGGCGCCAAAGCCACAGCTCATCATGCGCTCGAGCGACACCTCACAGTACGCACCGGCCTCGGCGGCAGCGGCGGCGACCTTCTTCATCATGACGGCGGGGCCGCAACTGGCGACGTAGTCGTAGCCGCCCTCGCCAAGCAGCTCGGCGGCAGGATCGGTGCAAAAACCGTGCGTGCCAAGCGAACCGTCGTCGGTGCACACGTTGACCGTGGCTCCCAGAGCGCGGAACTCATCGATGCCCACGGCCTTGGAAGCGGTGCCAAAGCCCAGGCACACATCCACGTCAACACCCTGCTCGGCAAGCATACCGGCCAGGCACAGCACAGGAGGAACGCCGATGCCACCGGCGACGAGCAGGGCCTTCCTGGTGCCCTCGGGTACCATCCAGCCACGGCCACCGGGGCCCAGCAGGTTAGAGGTGGAGCCAGGGCCCATCTGGGACAAACGACGGGTATCGTCGCCCACGACGGCGTACCACAGCTCGACGGTGCCGGCCTCGGCGTCGGCGCGGTAGTAGCTCAGGGGCACGCGAAGCAGCGAGGACGCATCGCCGGGTACGGCGATGTTCACAAACTGACCGGGCTTGAGCGCACTTGCAAGCTTGGGGGCCGAGATGACGAGCGAGAAGATGCCGTCGGCAATCTCCCGGTTCGAGACGACCTCGAAGTCGTGCATGCGTGCAGTGGAAGGTGTGGGCATAGACGCTCCAATCCCCCATGCGGTTGCATGGTCCAAACGAACAGAAAGCGCGGCACCGCAAGGGCACCGCGCACAAAAGCGATAAGGCTATGCTAGCAGATGCAGCCGTCGGCGAGCGTCTGCTTACCGCCGACAAACACATCGGTGGCACGACCGGTGAGCGTGCGGCCGGCGAAACCGGAGTTCTCAGCACGCGACTCGTAGCCGTCCTCGCCGACCGTCCAGGTTGCGGCGGGGTCGAACACGGTCAGGTCGGCAACGGAGCCCGTCTTGACCTGAACCTGATCAAGGCCCAGGATCTCACGCGGCTTGATGGCCATGAGCTCGACCA
>USDE01000022.1 GCA_900553345.1 uncultured Collinsella sp. | reverse complement strand
GCCCAGCGACGGCGGAACTTGGCCGTGCTGGCGCGCAGGGCACTCTCGGCGTCGATCCCCTCTTTGCGCGCGACGTTGACCAAGGCAAAGAGCAGGTCGCCAAACTCCATTTCGCGCTCGGGCGAGCCGGGCTCCTCGGCCTCAAACTCGGCACGCTCCTCGGCTACCTCGTCCCACACGTCCTGGACCGTCTCCCACTCAAAGCCCACGGCAGCCGCCTTGCGCGATACCTTCTGAGCCTGCATCAGCGCCGGCAGATGCGTGGGCACACCGTCGAGCAGGCCCTCGGGCGTAGCCTCGCCCGCCGCCACGGCCTTGTCCTTGGCAGCCTTCTCGGCAAGCTTGACCTCGTCCCAGATCTTGAGCACTTCGTCGGAGTTATCGGCATCCGCATCGCCAAATACGTGCGGATGACGGCGGATGAGCTTGGCGTCGATATCGCGTGCCACATCGGCCAGCGTAAACTCGCCGGCGTCCGCCGCAATCTGCGCATGCAGTACTACTTGCATGAGCACATCGCCCAGCTCCTCGCGCAGATGTGCCACGTCGTCCGCCTCGATGCAATCGAGCGCCTCGTAGGCTTCCTCGATCATGTTTTTGCCAATGCTGCGGTGCGTCTGTTCGCGGTCCCACGGGCAGCCGTCGGGCTGACGCAGGCGCCAGATGGTCTGCACCAGATGCTGCAGCTCAGCCGACGCGTCGACCAGCGTGGACAGGTCGCGCGAACCCTCGGCATTTTGCTGAGCCATATGCTGTGCCATGGTTATTCCTCCTCCATGATCACGTGACGGAACGCGCCGCCCTCGTAGATGCCGTAGCTGTGCGTACCGTCCTTGGGAATGCTCACGCTGCCGGGGTTGAAGAGCCACAGGCCCGGGTGCGCCTCACTTTCCTCGTTAACCTTGATGTGCGTGTGGCCGTAGACGAGCGCGGAGCCCTCGGGCAGCGCAGGCGCGTGGTCGACGCTGTTGTGCATGCCGGCGCCAAAAACATGGCCATGCGTCAGGAACAGCTCGCGGCCGCTCTCGTCGAACAGCGTGGCGTAGTCGGCCATGACCGGGAAATCGAGCACCATCTGGTCGACCTCGGCGTCACAGTTGCCGCGCACCGCGATGATGCGGTCGGCCAGGGCATTGAGCAGCGGAATCACACGCTTGGGAGCGTAATCGCGCGGCAGGTCGTTACGCGGACCGTGATAGAGCAGGTCGCCCAGCAGGACGATGCGGTCGGGCTGCTCGGACTCGATGGCGGCGACCAGGCGCTCGGTCCAGTATGCCGAGCCGTGGATGTCGGAGGCGATGAGGTATTTCATGGTGGTCCTTTCGGGTGGGGTTGATGGAGCTGGGCGTGGCGTGCCGCCGGCCGCGTTACTCAAATCGCAGTGCCGCGCTCTGGGCCGCCTGCATCACGCGTTGGAGCGGCACATTGTGCTCGCGGGCAAGGCGGGCGCAGTCTTCGTACTCGGGCGCCGCGCGCTCGCTGCCGTCGGGCAAGGTCGCCACCTTGACGGACGCCTCGCCCCATGGCGTTGTTACGCGCTCAAAGCGGCGTGGTAGGCAAACGCGCTCCATAACCTGGCGGCGGATGCCATTGGTCGTGGTTTCCAAAAAGACAATCGTCTGCAGGCGCTCGATATCCTCGTGGGTACAGATTACCTGCAACTGCCAGCCGGGACGGCCCTTTTTGCAGTAAAGCGGCAACCAATGCACTTCGCGGGCGCCGGCCTTGCGCAGGCAATCGGCAGCGTAGGCAAGCACCTCAGGCGACGCGTCATCGATGTCGCACTCCAGTTTGACGATAGTTTCGGGCGCATCGGTCTCGCGAGACAGCGGGGATGTGGTATCGCATGGCATACGGTCCGGCTCCTTTCCGCACGGGCTCGTTTTGTTCATCCAAACGCTAACACATCGCGGGCGGCGTGGGGGTGTCGTCATGGGATGGGCGGGACTTTTGCCCGTCGCGGACGTCGGCGTGCGCCGCCTGCCCTTTCCGGTCGGTTTCGACTTGCAGCGTTCCCGGCGCGTCAGGGGTCGCGCCATTACAATGGAGCGGATTCGCCAAATGCAAAGGAGTCGCCATGCCCGCCTGCCCGCTGGTCGATTGCCATACCCACACCTCGTTCTCGGACGGACACGCCTCGTTTGAGGACAACGTTCGCGCCGCTGCTGCAGCCGGTTGCCGTGCCATGGTCTCGACCGATCACCTTACCCTGCCTGCCAGCATGGATTCCAATTGCGAGGTACAGGTTGTCGAGGGCGACCTGCCGGCGCATCGCCTGGCCTTTGAGGACGCCCGCAAGCTCGCCGCGCAGATCGCGCCGGAGCTCGAGCTTATCTATGGCTTTGAGTGCGATTGGTATGAAGGCTGCGAGCCTTTGGTTGAGCGCTGGTCCCAGGGCGCCGTCGTACGCCTGGGCAGTGTGCATTGGATTGGCAACCCCGGCGATATCATGGCCGGTACCCCGGGTACGGCGGGGACAGAGGACGTCGTTCGTCCCGATGCGCCCGATTCGTGCTGCGGTTGGATCGACGATGACACCAACCTGCACGTTTGGGAAAACCTGGGCGTGCGCGGCGTGTGGGAGCGCTACGTCGACGACTGGTGTTGCGCCTGCGAAAGCCCGCTCAACTTTGACGTGATGGCCCACCCCGACCTGGTCATGCGCTTTTCGAAGGAGGGCTTTGCGCCCGATTTTGACCCCGCGCCGTTCTGGGGGCAGATGGCAGAATGCGCACACGACACGAATCGGCGCGTTGAGGTCTCGACTGCCGCGTCGCGCAAGGGGCTCGACGACTACTACCCCGCGACCGGCCTCTTGCGCTGCTTTGCCCATGCCGAGGTGCCCATTACCTTTGGCTCGGACGCACACCGCGCCTGCGACATCTGCTGGAACATCCGCGAGGCCCAGGCCCACGCCTACGACTGTAGCTATCGAACCTTCGACATCCCCCACCTCACCGGAGAATGGGAGCCCACGCCCCTCGCCTAAGACTAGTCGTTGGGGACACTCTTCACAAATGACCCCTTGGGGACGGAGGAAAACAGGTCGTTTTGCTCACCACCGACGCCCGTGCAACACCGCCCGCCAAAAAGAACGCCCGTTTACTACGATGAACCGCAAACCTCCGACCATCGGCTTAATGCGGAAAATAAAACCGCAGGTAGAAGCGTTGACGATTTGCTCAAAACCGACATGTGGTCAGCAGATCCAGTTTCATCGTAGTAATTGGGCATGTTATTTGGCAGCGTCGGCAAAGACTGTCCCAAACGACTAGTCGTTTAAGAACGTCCCCAATGACTACCCAATGACTAGTGGCGGCGGGCGTTGAGTTCGCCGGCCAGCTCGTCGAGGGTGATGCCGTAGCGCTCGAGCGTCACGAGCAGGTGGTAGACCAGGTCGCCGGCCTCGTAGCGGATGTGATCGTGATCGTTATCCTTGCAGGCCATGATCACCTCGCTCGCCTCCTCGGCAAGCTTCTTGAGCAGCTCGTCCTCGACGTCGGTCAACAGACGAGCGGTGTAGCTCTCCTGCGGCGATGCGTCGCGACGGCCGTGAATCACCTCGGCGAGCCCCGTCAGCGTCTCACCGATATTTCCATCCTGAACGTTTGCGGTGCGCACACCCATAGTTCAATCCTTTCTGGTTGGCCAAGCGCCTAGTCGAGCGCCCGTCCTACGCGAGTTTCTTAAAGAAGCAGGTACGGTTGCCGGTGTGGCAGGCCGGACCCGGCGAGTCAACCTTGACCAGCAGCGTATCGCTATCGCAGTCGGCCCAGAGCTCCTTGACCGCTTGCATATTGCCGCTCGTCGCGCCCTTGCTCCAGAGCTCCTGGCGGCTACGGCTCCAAAACCACGTGGTGCCGGTCTTGAGCGTCAACCCCACCGACTCCTCGTTCATCCAGGCAACCATAAGCACCTCGCCGGTGTCATACTGCTGAACAACACAAGGAATCAGCCCCTTGGCGTCGTATGTAAGCTTTGAAGGATCGGTTATCTCTTCCATTTCTCTTCCCAAATTCAAACTTCGCAGGTCGGCGAGGGTTGTCCAGGTGCCCGAGATTACGAGCGACAAGCCCGACGACGCGTACTTAAGTACGCGAGGAGGGTTGGAGCCGAAAGGTCGGGTGCCTGGGCAAGCCGCAGCATTAGAAGTCCAGCCTCACAGGAATGCCTTGGCTGGCCATATACTCTTTGACTTCGCGAATGCTGAAGGTTCCAAAGTGAAAGACGCTAGCCGCCAGCACGGCATCGGCCTCGCCCTCGATCACGCCCTCGGCAAAATGCTCGAGCGTGCCCACGCCGCCGCTCGCGATGACGGGAATCGGCACCGCGCGGGCCACGGCGCGGGTGAGTGCCAGGTCAAAGCCGGCCTTGGTGCCGTCGCGATCCATGCTGGTCAGCAGGATCTCGCCGGCGCCGCGACGAGCCGCCTCCTCGGCCCACGCCACCGCATCGATACCCGTGGCGTTGCGGCCGCCCGCCGTGAAGACCTCCCACTTATCGGCGCCCGGCTCCCCGGGCAGCCCCACGCGTTTGGCATCGATCGCCACGACCACGGCCTGGCTGCCAAACGCCGCGGCAGCTTGGCTGATCAGCGACGGGTCGCGCACGGCGGCAGAGTTGAGCGATACCTTGTCGGCACCGGCAGCCACCATGGTCCGCATGCCCGCCAGGTCGCGAAAGCCGCCGCCCACGGTGTAGGGAATGGCCAGCTCCTCGGCCGCGTGCGCCGCCATCTCGATCGTCGCACGGTTGTCGCTCGTCGCGGTAATGTCCAAAAATACGACCTCGTCCGCACCCTCGCGGTCGTAGGCGCGGGCCAGCTCCACCGGGTCGCCCGCATCGCGCAAGCTCACAAAGTTGACACCCTTGACCACACGGCCGTCCTTGACGTCCAGGCAGGGAATTACACGCTTGGTAAGCATGGTCTACTCCTCCCCTCGGGCGGCGGCCAGCGCCTGTACCAGCATAAAGTTGCCCTCGTAGAGCGCACGACCGGTAATGGCGCCTTCAATCGCGCCCTCGCCCACCGCGGCCAGCGCGCGGATGTCGTCGAGCGTCGAGATGCCGCCCGAAGCCACGACGGGAAAGCCCGCGACCTGCGCCACATGGCGATACGCCGCCACATCGATGCCCGTCTGCATGCCATCGCGCGCGATGTCGGTATACACCAGATGCTTAAAGCCCAGCTCGGAAAGCTGCGCCACGGCATCGTCGAGCGCCACGCCCGCGCCGTCACGCCAGCCGTTCACCTTGACTTGGCCGTCGCGCGCGGCGATGTCTGCCACCAGCAACTCGCCAAAGCCTTGGGCCGCCACCTCGGCAAATCCCGGCTCGGTCACCAGCACGGTGCCCAGCGCGATGCGGCGCGCACCGTAGCCGACCAGCTCGTCGATGCGCGCGAGCGAGCGGACGCCGCCGCCCACGTCCACGGACAGACCGTCGACGCCGCAGATGGCCTTAATCGCCGCCGAGTTGGCAGCGCACGCGTCCTCGTCCTCGCCAAAGGCAGCGGACAGGTCGACGACGTGCACCCAGCTCGCGCCCTGCTCGGAAAACGAGCGGGCGACGGCCACGGGGTCGTCGGAATATACCTTGCAGCGGCTGCGGTCGCCGCGCTCCAGGCGCACGACCTTGCCGCCGATCAGATCGATTGCGGGAAACAGGATCATCGGCCGGCCCCCTCGACGATGCTGACGAAGTTCTTAAGGATGCACTGACCCAGCGCGGAGGATTTCTCGGGATGGAACTGGCAGCCCCACACGTTGCCATGGCGCACGATGCACGGGAAACTCCGTGTATAGTGCGTGCGTGCCAACACATCGGCGGCATCGACGTCGTCGGACACCGTGTAGCTGTGGGTGAAGTACATGTTGGCGCCCTCGGCAAAACCGGCAAGCAGCGGATCAGCCGCACCGGCGGACGTCATGTGCACCTGGTCCCAGCCCACGTGCGGCACCTTCAGGCGGCTCGACTCCAGGCGCGTGCACGAGCCGCGCATAATACTCAGGCCATCGACCCAGGGACCGTCAGCCTGCTTGGGAGCGTTTCCGTCCGCGACCGTGCCCTCGTCCGCCGGCACGCCCTCGTTGCCGCGCTCAAAAAATAGCTGGAGGCCCAGGCAGATGCCGAGCAGCGGAGTTCCGGCGGCAACGGCATCGAGCACGGCCACCTCCTCGCCGCTCTGGCGCATAAAGGCGATCGCGTCATAGAACGCGCCCACGCCCGGGATGACCAGGCCGTCGGCGTTGCAGATCTGCTCCGGATCGTCCGACGTGCAGGCAGCGGCACCGGCGCGCACAAGCCCGCGCACGACGCTCGACAAGTTACCCTTATGGTAGTCGACCACCACGATCTTCGGTTCGCCCACGCGACCCTCCCTTTCCCCATTCAAAACCTGTCCCTTTTTGGCAGGTTACAGCGAGCCCTTGGTGCTGGGGATGCCCTGCACGCGGGGATCGAGCTCGCAGGCGTGGCGCATCGTGCGGCCCACGGCCTTAAAGGCGGCCTCGATAATGTGATGCGAGTTGCCGCCCGCCAGCTCGCGCACGTGCAGCGTAAGTTTGGCATCGCGCGCAAAGGCATAGAAGAACTCGACAGCCAGCTCGGTATCGAAGCTACCCACGCGCTCGGTCGGCACGGGCAGCTCGCAGTAGGCCTGGCCGCGACCCGAAATGTCCACGGCGGCCATCACGAGCGTCTCGTCCATGGCGATCGCCGCATCGGCAAAGCGCGTAATACCCGCTTTGTCGCCCAGCGCCCGGCAAAACGCCTCGCCCAGCACAATGCCCGTGTCCTCGACGGTATGGTGCGCATCGACTTCCACATCGCCTACCGCATGCACCGTCAAATCGAACAGGCCATGGCGGACAAAGGCGTTGAGCATATGGTCGAAAAACGGCACGCCGGTCGAGATATCGCACGTACCGGTTCCATCCAGGTCGAGTTTGACGACAATGTCGGTCTCCCCCGTCTTGCGGGTCACCTCGGCATAACGGCCCATCTAGATCTCCTCCTTCACCAGCACGGCAAACGCAGCCAGTACCTCATCGTTTTCCTGCGGCGTGCCCACGGTAATGCGCAGACAGTCCGCAAGCCCCGGCGCATAGCTAAAGTCGCGCACCAAAATCGAATACTCGTCGCGTAGGCGCTCGCGCACGCGCGTGGCATGCGGCGTACGCACGAGCACAAAGTTCGCCGCGCTCGGCCATGCCTCCACGGGCAGGCCCTCGGTAGCCATCGCGCGCAGGGCGCACAGCTCGCGCTCGCGCTCGGATGCGACCTGTGCCACCACGGGCGTGTACGCATCGCGGGCACGCACGCAGGCAAGCGCCGCCGCCTGGCTCAGCACGTTGACCGAATAGATCTGGCGAATCGCCGCGAACACGTCGATGACCTCGGACGCCGCGATCACGTAACCCAGACGCGTACCGGCAGCGCCAAACGCCTTGGACAACGTATGCAGAATCACCAGGTTGGGATGCTCGGCGATAAGCCCCTGCGCCGTGGTGGCCGCGCCAAACGAATCGTCGGCAAACTCAACGTAGGCCTCGTCGACCATTACCATGCCGGGGCACGCATCGCACAGCGCCGCGACAAAGTCGAGCGGCGTCACATCACCCGTGGGGTTATTGGGCGAGGTCACGATTGCCAGGTTGCACTCGGGCGCCGCCGCAAGCACGGCTGCCTGGTCGAGCTCAAAGGTCGCAGGGTCGCGCCACACGTCGCGCACCTCGGTCTGGCAGAGCGACGCAAAGAACGCGTACTCGCTAAAGCACGGCGGGCAGTTGAGCAGGGTCCGCCCCGCACCGCCAAACGCCAGCAGGTAGTTATAGAGCAGCTCATCGCCGCCGTTGCCCACGCAGATGTTCTCGCGCGCCACACCATGCCAAGCGGCAAGCTCGTCGCGCAAGTCATTCGACATGGGATCGGGATAGCGGTTGAGCGGTGTGGCAGCCAGGGCGGCGTCGACCGCCTCGCGCACGCCAGCCGGCACGGGATAGGTGTTCTCGTTGGCCGAAAGATTGATGCGCGTGGGCGTAAAGTTGGGATCGTAGGGCTCAATACCGGCCAGGTAAGGCTGGACGAGCTCCTTCATGCGGGACGTCAGCTCGGCCATATTAGGCCTCCTCGACGACCGCGTCAGCACCATTCGCGCTTGCAGCCGCCAGGTCCACGCCCTCGGCAACCGTCGCCACGGCGTCGCCCGGCCAGGCGACCTTGGTCAGGTCGGCCGCGGCCAGAGACTCGGCGCTCACGGCATCCTCGCCCTGCTCCAGCACACGGCGACGCAGTGCGGCGGAAAGCGCGTGTGCCCACAGGCCCTCGGCCTCGGCCAAACGTTGCGTAGCGGGAGCATCGGAGAGCAGGCCCTCGGGCGTATAGCAAATGACGCTCGAGCGCTTGACGAACTCCTCCACCGAAAGCGGGTTGGAGAACATGGCCGTGCCGCCGGTCGGCAGCGTGTGATTGGGGCCGGCAACGTAATCGCCGAGCGGCTCGGAGCTCCAAGCGCCCACAAAGATGGCGCCGGCGTTGCGAATGCCGCCGAGCAGGCCCATCGCGTCCTTGCAGTGCAGCTCCAGGTGCTCGGGCGCCACGGTGTTCACCGCCTCGACGGCGGCAGCCATGTCGGCGGCCACCACGATGGTGCCCTCATTGTCGAGCGAAGCACGCGTGATTTCGGCGCGTGGCGACTGCGCTACCAGAATATCGATACCCGCCTCGACCTCACGCGCAAACCGCTCGTCGCAGGTCACCAGATAGCAGGCTGCCAGCGGATCGTGCTCGGCCTGGGCCATCAGGTCGGCCGCGACCACCATGGGCTTGGCCGTAGCATCGGCCAGCACGCAGACCTCGGAGGGACCGGCGACCATATCGATACCCACGTCACCCGAGACAATCTGTTTGGCAGCGGCGACAAAGGCGTTGCCCGGGCCGGTGATTTTGTCGACGCGCGGAATGGTCTCGGTACCGTACGCCAGTGCGGCCACGGCCTGGGCGCCGCCCACCATATAGATCTCGTCCACGCCGCCGAGCTTTGCCGCGGCGAGTGTGTAGGGGCTGATCAGGCCGTCCTTTTGCGGCGGGGTCACCATGACCACGCGCTCAACGCCGGCGACCTTGGCGGGAATGGCGTTCATAAGCACGGTGGAGGGATACTGCGCACGGCCGCCCGGCACGTAGATGCCAGCCGCGGCAAGCGGGGTCACCTTAACGCCGAGCATCGTGCCGTCCGGGCGCGTGGTAAACCAGCTCTGCTCGACCTCGCGCTGGTGGAACTCGCGAATCTGGCGTGCAGCCTTTTCGAGCGCCGCGACAAAAGCGGGATCGAGGCCCTCGAGCGCGGCATCGATCTGCTCTTGCGGCAGACGGAAGCTCTGCAGCTCAACGCCGTCAAAGCGCTGGCAATAGTCGCGCACCGCGGCATCGCCGTTGGCACGCACGTTGGCCACGATATCGCGCGCGGCGTCGACGATGTTTTGCGGCAGCACGCCCTTTCGGTTGAGCTGGTTGGTAACGAGGCGCTCACCGGGAGCAAGCTTGATGGTCTTCATATCGGTATCCCCTATCGGTCGAGGTTTTGTTCGAAAAACGAGAACCCGGGCGGCAGCGCCAGTCGGCCCGCAGCCCGGACGTTGGGGCGCCCGTGCGTGCTCGCGCTATTGTGCCGAGCCCGCAACGGGCTCAAAATGTTTGTCCTTCACGGCTGCCGCCAAGCGATCGGCTAGGTTGCGTACGCGCGGATCCAGACGTGCGGCGCCCGGATTGACAAAGAAGCGGGCCGTGCAGTCCATAATGCGACCAGTAATAACGAGGTCGTTATCGCGCAACGTGGCACCCGTGGCGGTAATATCCACGATGCGATCGGTCATACCGACGATGGGGCCCAGCTCGATGTTGCCGTGCAGCGAGACGATATCGACATTCACGCCGCGCTCGGCATACCAAGCGCTCGCGATGCGCGGGTACTTGGTGGCCACGCGAAGCGACCCGCGGCGGGCATAGTTGCGCTCGGCCTGGCCGGCGCGCCACGCGGGCTCCGCCTCGATGAAGGTGCACAGGCCGTAGCCCAGGTCGACCAGCTGCAGCAGGTTGAGGTCTGCCTCGATGAGCGAGTCCAAACCGCAGATGCCGCAATCGGCACCGCCGCAGCCCACAAAGGCGGGCGCATCGCTGGGACGCACGATGACAAACTCGATATCGCCGACCGTGCCCTCACCAGCGTGTGTGTCGCGGCCGCGCACGATGAGGTGACGACCGGGGTCGCGCAGCTCCGAGACATCCAAGCCCGCGGCCTCGAGCACGTCGAGCGTGTCGGCCTTGAGCGAGCCCTTGGGCACGGCAATGCGCAGCGGACCCTCGGTGCCGCGGCCCACGGCATGGTCACCATCGGAAGCAGCGTCCTCGGCCGAGGTGCGCGCAGCCTCCAGGCGCTCAAGCGAAAAGGCGAAACCCGCCGCCGGCACCTCGATGCCGTCGCCAAATGCGCCAGTAAAGATGGAGTCGTAGCGTCCGCCCGAACCGACCGGATCGGGCAAGCCGCCGGCATAGGCCTTAAAGACCAAACCCGTGTAGTAATCGAAAGAGTTCATGATGGAGAAGTCGAAGGACAGCACCTGGGCGTCCTCGGGAGCCAGGCCCTCGACCAGGGCACGCAGCTCGCGCGTGAGCGGCGCGACAATGCCCACCGCCGCCAGAAGCGCGTCGACGCGGTCGAGTACCTCAGCGCCGCCGTGCAAGCGCGGCAGCTCGCTGATGGCAGCCTTGACGGCCTCGGGCTCGGCGCTTGCCGCCACACGGGCATCGAGGCCCACAAAGTCGTTGGCGTGTACGCAACGCAATGCCTCGGCAGCCAGTTCGCGATCCTCACAGGCCGCGAGCAGTTCCTTAAACGGACGAACGCTGCCCGCAATAATGCGCGCATCGGGCAGCGCCAGCTTGCGCATGGCCTCCGCCACCAGCGAGACGATCTCGACATCGCCCGCGGTATCGCCCACACCGATAAGCTCAAAACCCAACTGCGTAAACTGACGCGAGCCGCCGGCATTGCGCTGGCACTCGCGAACCACCGGCGCCTCGTAGCGAAGGCGCAGCGGCAGATCGGCCGCGCGCATGCGGGTCGAAACCAAGCGCACGATCGGCAGCGTGTTGTCGGGACGGACCACCAGCAGGCGGCCGTCATCATCAAAGAGCTTAAACGGGGTGTCCGCAATGCGGCCACCCTCCTCGAGAGAGCCCTTGTCCTCGAGCAGCGGCGTCTCGACCGGCAGGTAATGATGCTCCCTAAAGCAGCCCTTCACCGTACATGCGATCTCCTCGCGCGCCTGAGCCTCCTCGGGCAATATGTCCCGGAATCCCCACGGTGTGGCCGTCATCTGGTGAGCCTCCTCATGCTGTGTTTCGTATAGAACAGAAGACCGGCAGAGCTCCGCCGGTCTTCTGGGTACTTTAGCATACTAGAGTGCTTGCGGGGAAAATCCGTCGCAGCCGCTCACACCGTATTCATTTGGAAACATAGGGTAGGTTGCCGCAGCCCAACCCCACCTAGGCGCCAATCGCACGACGATACTCTGCCATTACCTGCGCATCGGCAGCTGCGGGGTCGGCGAAATAGCGCCCGTCATAGGTCTCGGCCGAAACAACTCCGCGATAGCCGCG
>USDE01000021.1 GCA_900553345.1 uncultured Collinsella sp. | reverse complement strand
AATCAGCATATCGCCGGCGGCCAGGGAGGCATTGCAGGATTCCTCCTCCTCGGACAGGGCTTCCCGTATCATGCTGATACCGATGATTCCCAGAAGGATGAAGGCAATCCAGTGGTCGTAGGAAGTGATGGCCTGCTGAAATCGAATGCCGAGAAAATAGCCAATCAGCGGCATCAGACCCTGAAATCCGCCGAAATAAAGGCCGACAATCACGGCATTTTTCAGACTCATGGTGCGCATGGACAGTCCCTTGCAGATGGAAACGGCAAAGGCATCCATCGAAAGGCCAACGGCAAGCAACACGAGCTCTGCGAGTCCCATAGTCTGGCTCCCTCTCTGCGGGCGAACCCGATTACACGACTACTCCCTCATTTATATGAGACCCGATGCTACCACATGAGCAGCTAAAAGAGCCCCGTCCCAAATGAGCTACCTAAGCGGTGTTCGCTCATTCTGTAAGCATCGGATTTCGTGGCTGCTGCGGGGACAAACCGTGAGAAACTATTTAGCGTTTATGGAGCGTATACGATGGGAGCGATGCCTTGGATAAGAACGAGCTGCAAAAGCGTATGGAACAGGCCATCCGCCTGACGGCACCTGGTCAGCCGATCCGCACCGCCCTCGACATGATCATCGCCGGTCACCTGGGCGCCCTTATCTGCGTCGGCGACACCGAAAACGTGCTCGCTGCCGGTAACGACGGCTTCCCGCTCAACATTTCGTTCACCTCGAACCGTCTGTTCGAGCTCTCCAAGATGGACGGTGCCATCGTCATCGACGGTGACCTCACCCAGATCCTGCGCGCCAACTTCCACCTCAATCCCGATCCCTCGCTTGCCACGAGCGAGACAGGTATGCGTCACCGCACCGCCGCTCGCATGTCGGTGCTCACGGATGCCATCGTGATCTCGGTCTCGGCCCGTCGTGCCGTTGTCAACGTGTATGTTCACGGCAAGAGCTACGAGATCCAGCCCGTTACCACCATCATGAGCTCGGTCAACCAGCTCGTCGCCACGCTCCAGACTACCCGTCAGTCGCTCGATCGCTCCCTGCTGCGCCTGACGGCCCTCGAGCTCGACGACTACGTTACGCTCGCCGACATTACCGGTATTTTCTCGAGCTTCGAGATCATGCAGCAGGCAAAGACCGAGCTTAAGGATTGCATTGTCAAGCTGGGCAACCAGGGCAAGCTCGTGCAGATGCAGCTCGAGCAGCTCGCCGGCTCCAGTATGGATACCGAGTATGACCTGATGATCCGCGACTACGCGAGTGACTCCTCCGAAGCAAACGCCGAGAAAATTCGCGCTGAGCTTGCCCGTATGACGCCCAAGGACTTGTCCGATCCGCAGCATGTGGCGGCGGTTCTGGGCTACGACGACCTGGACGAGGACTCCGTCATGACGCCGCTGGGCCTGCGCACGCTTTCGCGCGTGTCCGTCGTGCGCGACGGCGTGGCCGAGAAGATTGTCGACGAGTACGGCTCGCTGCAGGAGCTCATGGATGACATCAGCGAGGACCCGGAGCGCCTAGGCGACTTTGGCGTTAACAACCCTGCCATTCTTGCGGACTCGCTGTACCGCATGAAGGGCACCAAACAGGGGAACGCATAATGGCGCCCGTATGCGCCGTGGTCGTTGCCGGTGGCAGCGGCCAGCGCTTTGGTAACCCCGGTGGCAAACAACTCGTCAATGTAGCGGGCCGTCCGCTCATGAGCTGGTCCATCCGCGCATTTGATCGGAGCGACAAGGTCGGCCACATCGTGGTGGTGTGTCCTGTCGAGCGCCGTGCCGAGATGCGCCGCCTGGCCATCGACCCGTTTGGCTATGACACGCCCATCAGCTTTGCCGATGCCGGCGATACCCGTCAGGATTCCACCCGAGCCGGCGTGCATGCGGTACCGGCAGGCTTTGAATACGTCGCCATTCACGACGGCGCTCGTCCGCTCATTACGACCGAGGCCATCGACCACGCTATCGACGTGCTCATGGGTGACCGCTCGCTCGACGGTGTCGTGTGCGGTCAGCCCGCGATTGACACGCTCAAGATCGTCGATGGCGATAACATCGTTGAGACACCGCCGCGCGAACTCTATTGGGCTGCACAGACGCCGCAGATCTTTAGTGTCGACGCTATGAAGCGCGCCCATGCCGCGGCGATTGCCGAGGGCTTTATCGGCACGGACGATTCGTCGCTGGTCGAGCGCATGGGCGGGCGTGTCCGCTGCGTCCAGAGCCCACGCGATAACCTTAAGGTGACGGTACCCGAGGACTTGCGTCCCGTAACCGCGATTCTGCTCGGCCGCATGGCCGAGGGAGAGGACCTTCCCCATGTTCAGTAACCTGCGCATTGGCCACGGCTACGACGTCCACCGTTTGGTGGAGGGGCGTCGATGTATTATCGGCGGGGTCGACATTCCCTACGAGCGCGGCCTGCTGGGCCACTCGGATGCCGATGTGCTCGCGCACGCCTTGGCCGACGCCATTCTGGGCGCCTGCCGCGGGGGAGACATCGGCAAACTGTTCCCCGACACCGATCCTGCCTACGAGGGTGCCGACTCGATGGTGCTGCTTGCCCGTGTGATGGACTATGCGCGCGAGCTGGGCTTTGAGTTTGTCGATGCCGATTGCACCATTGCCTGCCAGCAACCCAAGATCACCCCGCACCGCGATGCCATGCGCGCCAACCTTGCCCATGCTCTGGGCGTTGACGTCGAAAACGTGGGCGTTGCCGCCACTACGACCGAAAAGCTCGGTTGGGAAGGCCAAGGCGAGGGAATTGGCGCCTGGGCCGTCTGCCTGCTACAGAAAACCGCTAAGGAGTAACGAATGCGTATCTACAACAGCGCTACCCATAAAAAGGAAGAGTTCCAGCCCATCGAGTCCGGCAAGGTCCGCATGTATGTGTGCGGCCCCACGGTCTACGACAACATCCACATCGGCAATGCCCGCACGTTCATCAGCTTTGACGTGATCCGCCGTTGGCTCATCGCGAGCGGCTACGAGGTCACGTTCGCACAGAACCTCACCGATGTCGATGACAAGATCATCAAGCGCGCCAACGAGCAGGGCCGTACGGCTGCCGAGGTCGCGACGGAGTTCTCCGACAAGTTCATCGGCGTCATGCGCGCCGCCAACGTGCTCGATCCCGACGTGCGCCCCCGCGCCACCAAGGAGATCGGCCCCATGATCGCCATGATCAAGACGCTTATCGAGCAGGGCCACGCTTACGCAGCCGATAACGGCGATGTGTACTTTGCCGTGCGCAGCGATCCCAACTACGGCCAGGTCTCGGGCCGCAACATCGACGACCTTATGGTGGGCGCGCGCATCGAGGAGAACGAGGACAAGAACGACCCGCTCGACTTTGCCCTGTGGAAGGCCGCCAAGCCCGGCGAGCCCAGCTGGCCGAGCCCCTGGGGCGAGGGCCGTCCCGGTTGGCACACCGAGTGCGCCGCCATGGTGCACCGCTATCTGGGCACCCCGATCGACATTCACGGCGGTGGCTCCGACCTTGCCTTCCCGCATCACGAGAACGAGTGCGCCCAGGCCACCTGCGCCTGGCACCAGGGCTTCTCCAACACCTGGATGCACACGGGCATGCTGCTGGTTGACGGCGAGAAGATGTCCAAGTCGCTCGGTAACTTCTTTACGCTGGCCGAGGTGCTCGAGCAGCACTCTGCCGCGGCTCTGCGCTTGCTGATGCTGCAGACGAGCTATCGCTCGCCGCTCGACTTCTCTTGGGAGCGCCTGGAGGGTGCCGAGAACTCGCTCACGCGTATCGCCGGCACGGTCGAGAACCTGCGCTGGGCTGCAAGCCACGCGACGGCCGACGCCGATGAGGCTGCCGCCGAGGCGTTTGTCGCCAAGGCCGCCGAGACTCGTACTGCCTTTAAGGAGTGCATGGACGACGACTTTAACACCGCCGGTGCCATGGGTGCCGTCTTTGGCTTTGTGACCGAGTGCAACCAGTACCTGGAGCAGGCGGGCGACGCTGCCGACAAGGCCGCCGCGCTTGCCGCTGCCGATACCCTGGCCGAGTTGCTCGATACGTTTGGCGTTGAGCTTCCCGAGCCCAAGGTCGAGCTGCCGCTGGGCCTGCTGGGCGTTGCCGCCGGTCTGGTTGCCTACACGGGTGACGATGTGGACGAGGCAGCTGCCAAGATTCTCGAGGCTCGCGCCGAGGCCCGCGCCGCCAAGAACTGGGATCTGGCCGATGCCATCCGCGACCAGCTCAAGGACCTGGGCCTGACGATCGAGGATACTGCCGCGGGCACTCGTATTAAGACTCTCTAGTATTTGTCGACCGTTCGAGGTGCGGCAGATTGCCTTGAAAGAGGAGGGCATAGACCTGGTGGTCATGTCCGACGATTGAAAGGCAAGGTGCCGTGGCTCGGACGGTCGATTCTTGTTTGTTATCTATTTAAGGAGGTCGCTTTATGACCGACAATCGCAAGCGCGCGTCTCGTGGCGGCAAGCAGGCTGCTTCTGGCTCGCGTCCGATTCGCCGCAATGATCGCGCTGCCGCTTCCAAGGGCCAGCGCGATCGCACCCAGGCCGCACGTCCGCAGCGCGATCGCAACCGCGACAACGTTCAGGCTCCCAAGGGCGAGTTTATCGAAGGCCGTCGTGCTGCCGCCGAGGCGCTACGCACCGGTTTTCCCATCAAGTGCGCGCTCATCGCCGAGGGCGGGGAGCGCGATGCTGCCCTGTCGCGTTTGGTCGATGACCTCAACGCTTCGGGTGTCCGCATTAAGTACGTGCCGCGTGCACAGCTCGATGCGCTGTCGAGCCATGGCGCTCACCAGGGCATCGCACTCGAGGTAGGCAACTTCCCCTATGCCGATGTTGCCGATATTCTCGACCGCGCGGGCGACGGTCCGGCGCTTGTCGTGGTGCTCGACCACGTGACCGACGACGGTAACTTTGGCGCCATCGTGCGCTCCACCGAGGTCGTGGGCGCGGCCGGTGTCATCATCGCCAATAAGCGTGCCGCTGGCGTAACCGTGGGCAGCTACAAGACGTCAGCCGGTGCTGTCATGCACCTGCCTATCGCACAGGTTCCCAATATCGCCCGTGCGCTCGATGACCTCAAGGCCGCTGGCTTTTGGGTGGGCGGTGCTTCCGAGCACGCCGAGGGCAGCTGCTGGGATGCTCCCTTCGAGGGCCGCGTGGCGCTCGTCATGGGCTCCGAGGGCGACGGCATCTCGCGCCTGGTGCTCGAGAAATGCGACTTTTTGACCAAGCTTCCCCAGCGCGGCATGACCGAGAGTCTCAACGTGGCCCAGGCGACCACCGCGCTGTGCTTTGAGTGGCTGCGCCGCAATGCCGGCGAGCTCATGGGGGAGGAGTAGCGCATGTCCAAGAAGAACCGCGCCAAGTCCAAGGCCAAGCGCTTTGGCGAGGGCTCGGCCAAGCCGATTGTTTCGGCCGCGACCTATGGTGTGGGCGGCAATGCGTTTGCGCAGGCCATCGCCGATCCAGTCTCGACGGTGCACTCCAATAAGCCCGAGCTGCTGGTGGTCGACGGCTACAACGTGATCCACTGCACGCCGCGCTACGAAAAGCTCGTCTACGACCATTCCGACGATCCGTATTCCAGCGACGTTCACGATATGGCGCGCACCGCCCTCATCAACGACGTTGCCGCGTTTGCCCAAGGCCGCTACGAGGCCGTAATCGTGTTTGACGGCGCGGGCAATATCTCCAGCGAGCGCCCCAACCTGCCGGCCCGTGGCGTGCGCATCGAGTTTTCGCCGACGGGCGTCTCTGCCGATACCGTGGTGCAGAAGCTCTGCATCGAGGCACGCGAGGAAGGCCGCGCGTGCTCCGTGGTGTCGAGTGACGGCACGATCCAGGCCGTCGTCATGGGCAAGGGCGTCACGCGCATCTCGAGCCGTATGCTGGTGGACGAGATCAAACAGATCGATAACGACGTTCACGAGGCCGAGGAAGCCCCGCAGATCAAGATGACTCTGGGCAGTCGCCTGAGCCCCGATGCCCTGGCCAAGCTCAAGGCCCTGCGCGGGAGGTAGGGGAGCTGACGGCGCGACGCTGTCTCGCTAACTCCATTCAGCGATGTCGATCATTCTACGGAGGCGCCATGTAAGCGCCTCTTTTAGATAAGGCAGTCTTGCTGTAAGAGCGTCGTTTTTGGATAGGATCTCGATTGCCTCGTCAACGAAACCCTCGAGCTTGTCGTCGTCAAACCAGCTCATATCCTCAACAAGCAGCATTTGTTTCGCGGGGCTTGAATGAAACTGCGCGCTGGTAAAACTGTGCTCTCCTGCCTTAAGCTCCTCTAGAGAAACGTTGCACCAGAGCGATGAGCCCGAATCGAAGATGGGGGCTGGTCTGCAGACCAGTGAGTTGACGTTTCGCACGAGGCCGAAGTTGCGCCAATGACGATCGTAGTTGGCGATGATGTCATCGCATACGATCATGCGGTCAAGGGCGTTTTTTATATCTGTCGCTCCAAGCTCCTCGCAGTTTGCTACATACCGTTCGTAATCGGTTAGTCGCTCGTCTGCATTTGCATGCTGGTTTACATAGAACGCGGGGACATATTCTTCTTCGTCAGTTAAGAAGACGTTGCATGTGCTCAAGGCGGAAGTAACCGCGCCTTCGAGCGAATAGGGTACATAATCGCAAGCGTTTAGGATGCGACGGTGAAGTGCGGTCGCCACCAGTTCATTATAGGGTTCCTGGTTCAAGTGCGCTCCTGCCTTATGCAGAATTCGACGCCCGCCCTCGCACGTCCAGTACTTTTGAAGATTGCCGTCCGAGGTGTTATCGGGCTTTGCGGCAGCCGCTTTTCCCTCTGGGGCAAAGGGCGCAATGGACAGTGAGACGTCATCAAAGGCATTATTGAAGAAATTGATATCTTCCCACGCGAGACCGGAATCTTGGGGTCTAATCCAATACTGGTCGGATAGGGAGAGGCCGAGATTTCGCTGGATGAGTTCATCGGGAACATCGACTGCGGCTTCTGCAAGCAGGGAGGCTAGTCCAATGCGTGCGAGCGGGATACCGCGGCCTCGCCACCAAATGCGGAAAGAGTCGAGCGACACGGGACTATTGGGGCCAAGTACTCCAATAGGGGCGTGGATGTAATCGATGTCGGCGCCGATGTGGGTAAAGTCTTTTCGCGATGTGCTGTAGACCAGCTGGGCGACTTCGTGCGTGCGGTTCATGAGGGTAAACGTAATCTCGCTTTTTCCATGGCCTCGACGGGGGCGTCCCCCCGCTTTGGTCACGGAGCGGAGTCGTGCGTTGACACTGTCTTTGTCGATGAGCCATACACCAGAAGCCTTGCGGGCCTCAAGTGCTCCGTTTTTTATGAGCTCTTGCACCCTGCGCGGGGTGATGTCGAGTAGCTCTGCAGCTTCCTTCGTGGTCAACATCGTGAAACCCTTCGCCAGAACGAATAGTTTTATCTTCTTCATTGTAATAAAAACTATTCGTTCTGACGAATAGTTTTGAGATGTGGTCGGTCAAAGGGTCTGTTGCGCCTCGTCCGCAATTCCTTTATTCTAAACAGGCTTCGCGCGAAAGCGCCAAGTGTGCCAGTGTGGCGCAACGGTAGCGCAACTGATTTGTAATCAGTGGGTTGCAGGTTCGATTCCTGTCACTGGCTCCATGAGAGTTTCGGGTTCTGTTCCCTTGTGGGACAGGGCCCGTTTCTTGTATGTGCCGGAATCGAACCTCCGAAGCCGGAGCGGATACGCGAAGCGAATACGCGGACTTCCTGTCACTGGCTCCATGAGTTTTCGCAGGTCGGGGGCCGTATGGCTCCCGATGTTGCATTTTCATGCAACAGTTCATGCAACAAAAATGCAACAATTAAATCTGAAAGTGCACTTGTGTGTTTTGCAACCGATGCTCATTGTCAATAAACGCGTGCAATGAAGCGGGAAAAGCCAAGCTTACAGTTGCTGTCTCCATTAGAGTTTTGGGCTTTGTGTCTCCAACTGGGATAGAGTGGAAAGTGACCAGGGCGCTGAGAGCTCCGATGTTGCTTCTCGAAAGATCGCACGCCGTGCACGGCTCTCTTTCCTGTAGCCCATGGGTATTACTATAGTCTAGATTTAATTCGGCGCGAGAAGTCAAGAGCGACAAGGATTTCCCGTCGTTTGTGAGCAAGGCGATTGAAAGGACCCATGATGATTAATAGCGTAGAGGATCCAACGGTTGCCAATATTTTGTCGACCGATATGCTAAAAATCTATGACATTCCTCGTTACCAGCGCGAATATACTTGGAATCAGCGCGACTGGGCGAATCTCTATGACGATATCACCCAAAACGACGCCGGCTACTTTCTGGGCTCGTTTATTGTCGTGAACGGGACTGTGAATTCCAAGATGGATACCATTCACTATGAAGTTATCGATGGCCAACAACGCCTGACGACGCTCAGCCTTCTCCTTGCCGCCCTCTATACTCGCATCATGGAGCATAAGGATTCTATCGATGACGACATGATGTTGGACGATATCCGACCCCTGCGCAATCGTCTGATCTTGAAATCTGACAAGTCAATGACGCGCGTTATTCCTCAGGTTCAGAATCATAATCTTGAGGATTACCGCTGGATCTTGAAGGAACATATCGGCCTAGATGCGGTTATGCAAAAGCCGAAGTTCCTTGGTCTGAGAAAGATGTCTAAGGCATTCAACTACTTTTACGATCGACTGGGTGAGGACGTTGGAGGCAGGGACGGAATCGAGTGCGTTCGCTGCCTCCTTGATATCTGCAGGCTGGTGTGCTCGGCGGTCGTGGTCCAGATTACCGTAGATAGCCATGCTGACGCCTACACCTTGTTCGCGTCCCTTAACAACCGCGGTGTTCCCTTGAGCGCCGTCGACCTTATCAAGAACATGCTTCTCGGCAAGGTTGCCGGGGTGGATGACGGACAGCTCGACTATTACTTTGAACGCTGGCAGGAAGTGCTCCACAATCTCGGCGATGACTACAAGACGCAGGAGCGCTTCTTCCGCCAGAACTACGATGCCTTCCGCCGGGAGGTGAACAAGCCATTTATCGGCGAATCTGGCTCCCAACTCCCCCTCGGTTCCGTTGCCACGCGTTCCAACCTTCTGAAAATCTACGAGAAGCGGATGGAAGCCGATGACGGCGCCCTTAAGGTGTTGGACGAGCTGACCGAGAATTCCGCACTCTACTCGAAGATCATTGGACTCGATCAAGAGGGCCCGGATTCCGAGCTTTCGGATCAGCTTTTGGAGCTTTCGAGAGCGCAGGGCGTCGCATCTTACCTGATGCTGCTGTTCCTCTTCAAGAAGCAGAACCAGTTGGAGCTAAAAGATGAAACCCTCGCGCTTCTTGTTAAGCTCCTCGTCTGCTTCTTTGTCCGACGCAACCTCACCGATACGCCTCCCACACGTGACCTTGAGAGGCTCTTCATCAGTATTTGTGAGAGCCTCGAAAGCGAGGGTCTCAAGGGCATTGCGGCCGCGGAGTACATCAAGAAGCGCCTCGTCGACGTGTCTGCCAGTGACGCTTCCTTCAAAGAACGTCTTGAGGGGCCGATTTACGACGTCAATCCCGATATGACGCGCTACATCCTTACTGTTATCGCATCTCCGAGCGTTACGAAAGAGATGAAGTCACTTTGGGAACGATACGCCTCCGGAAACTACGTCTGGACAATCGAGCACATCTTCCCTCAGGGCAAGAACATTCCAGATGAATGGGTGAAGATGGTTGCGGACGGCGACATGTCTAAGGCGATTGAGGTGCAGGAGAAACAGGTCCACACGCTTGGAAATCTAACCATCACCGGGTATAACTCAAAGCTGAGCAACATGCCCTTTGTGACCAAGCGAGACCGCAAGGATGTCAACGGGGCGAATGTCGGATACCGCAACGGGTTGAACCTGAACGACGAGTTGGTAAACACGGATACCTGGACCAGCGAGCAGATTCAAGAGCGCACAGACAAGCTCGTTGGACTCACTTTGAAAGCTTTTGACTTTGACGAGATTGAGTTCTAGTGACCGCCAGCAATATCTTGGGGACATTCAGTCCAAACGATTCAATCTTGATCTGTAACATCTAGACCGTTATTTCTCTTCAAGCTGTTACAGATTGAGATGTTAAGACGGGTTGGCGGGTAATATCTCGATCTGTAACACGAAGGGGCGGAAAACCGTTCGTACTGTTACAGAATGAGACGTAAGCCAGAGTCTCTGCGAAACATCTCGATCTGTAACAGATAGGGGAGAAAATGTTCTCTAAATGTTACAGATAGAGACAAAGGCGGGAGCGGGCCCAGCCGTTTACCTTGAGCGTGGATTTCTGGACGTGCGAGCGTGGAAAATCTCCCGCCTAATGAATGAGCGTGGATAATCTGCCACTTTGGGTTCGAAGCCGTGCTAAAAGAGGGAGATTATCCACGCTCGATTTCAAACGGGAGAAAATCCACGCTCGTTCGTGCCGGAAAAGTCCGATCGCAACCTATGTAATAGTGCAAGAGGGTCGTTATCGAGGGTCGATATTGCAGGCGTACTCTACCGTGCCAAAGTGTTCCCTTGGGAAATGTCACCTGGGTAGCGAAATCCACCGTCCTTCATATCTAAACTCAACAAAACCGCAGGTCAAAGGTGTATAGATACGCCCGGCACCGTGTATCTAGAGGTTTTCGTTGACAGCCCCCAAGGTTGCATCGTATTATCTTTTTCGTTCGCGGGGGCGGCGGTCCAAAAGACCAAAGAACCAGCGGATACTTGAACGATTGGGAGTTTGCCCGAGTGGTTAATGGGGACGGGCTGTAAACCCGTTGGCTCTGCCTACATAGGTTCGAATCCTATAGCTCCCACCCGTCAAGTGCCTGTATAGCTCAGTCGGTAGAGCACTTCGTTGGTAACGAAGAGGTCACCAGTTCAAGTCTGGTTGCAGGCTCCATCCGGCGGTGTAGCTCAGTTGGTTAGAGCACACGGTTCATACCCGTGGCGTCACTGGTTCGAATCCAGTCACCGCTACCATAGGTAACACGGTGGCTTCTCAATAGTATGTTGAGAGGCCACTATGGTATAAAGGCAAAGTCCCGTCCGGGGACGACCTGTTAAGAGGAGGGCTTTATGGCCAAAGAGAAGTTTGAGCGCACTAAGCCGCATGTTAACATCGGCACCATTGGTCACGTCGACCACGGCAAGACCACGCTGACCGCCGCCATCACCAAGGTTCTCTCTGAGACCGAGGGCTGCAAGGCTGACTTCACTGCGTTCGAGAACATCGACAAGGCTCCCGAGGAGCGCGAGCGCGGCATTACGATCTCCGTCTCCCACGTTGAGTACGAGACTGCTGCCCGTCACTACGCTCACGTTGACTGCCCGGGCCACGCTGACTACGTCAAGAACATGATCTCCGGTGCTGCTCAGATGGACGGCGCTATCCTGGTCATCGCCGCTACCGACGGCCCCATGGCTCAGACCCGTGAGCACATCCTGCTCGCCCGTCAGGTCGGCGTTCCCTACATCGTCGTCTTCCTGAACAAGTGCGACATGGTCGACGATGACGAGCTCATCGACCTCGTCGAGATGGAGACCCGTGAGCTCCTCTCCGAGTACGATTTCCCCGGCGACGACATCCCCGTCATCCGTGGTTCCGCTCTGGGCGCTCTCGAGGGCGACGCCAAGTGGATGGACGCCATTCGCGAGCTCATGAAGGCCGTCGACGAGTACATCCCGACGCCTGCTCGTAACAACGACCTTCCGTTCCTGATGGCCGTTGAGGACGTTATGACCATCTCCGGCCGTGGTACCGTTGCTACCGGCCGTGTCGAGCGCGGTGAGCTCAAGCTCAACGAGCCCGTCGAGATCGTCGGCATCAAGGATACCCAGAACACCGTCGTTACCGGTATCGAGATGTTCCGTAAGTCCATGGACTT
>USDE01000020.1 GCA_900553345.1 uncultured Collinsella sp. | reverse complement strand
CGAGGATCTGCGTCGAGCCGATGAGTCCGCGACCCGTGCGTGCGTTAGTTCGCATGCCGGCTGAACTGGTGAGATCCCAGTACCAACGGTTAGAGTCCGGATGAAAGAGGCAGGTGATCTTATGTCTGAACAGTCGCAGCATATCCATTTTGAGAACACGAATAGGTGGAGCACCAAACAGCTCGTTACCATGGCGTTGATGTGCGCCTTGGGTGCCCTGTTTATGTACGTGCAGCTGCCCATTCTTCCTTCGGCGCCGTTTTTGACCTATGACCCGTCGCTGGTGCCGGCGATGGTGTGCGGGTTTGCGTATGGTCCCGGTGCCGGTACCGCTGTTGCCGCTATGGCGATCGTTATCCATGCGCTCACCACGGGTGACTGGGTCGGCGCGCTTATGAATCTGGTTGCCACGCTGGGCTACATTCTGCCCGCGGCTATCGTCTACCAGAAGATGCATACCTATAAGGGTGCCGTGATTGGCCTGGTGCTCGGCGTTATTGCTGCTACGGCGTTGTCTATGGTCGCAAACCTTACCATTGGCGTATGGTTCTGGTATGGCTCGGTCGATGTGATCGCCCCACTCATGATTCCTGCCGTGCTGCCGTTCAACCTTATCAAGACCGTGCTCAACTCGGTGTTGACGCTCGCGGTGTACAAGGCGGTCTCTAATCTCATCACGCCCAAGAAGGACCAGGTCAAAGGCCGCGCATGATTGAGTGTCGGGGCGTTTCCTTTAGCTACGATGGCGCTGCGAAAGCGCTCGATGGTATCAATCTGAACATCGAGGATGGCGAGTTTTTCTGCATCCTCGGTGGCAATGGGTCGGGCAAGTCGACGTTTGCCAAGCATCTGAATGCACTGTTGCAGCCCGATGTGGGCACGGTACGCGTCAACGGCATGGATGCGTCCGACCCCGAGCTGGTCTACGACATTCGTTCGACCGCGGGCATGGTATTCCAGAATCCCGATGACCAGCTGGTGGCAACGCTTGTCGAAGATGACGTTGCGTTCGGTCCCGAAAACCTTGGCGTGCCGTCGGCGCAAATTGCGCAGCGCGTACGCGAGGCGCTGAAGGGTGTGGGCCTGGTGGGCTTTGAGCGTCACGAGACCCATGCGCTTTCGGGCGGCCAAAAGCAGCGCGTGGCGCTTGCCGGCGTGCTCGCCATGGAGCCGCGCGTGCTCATTTTGGATGAGGCTTCTTCGATGCTCGATCCGCGTGGACGCAAGGGCCTCATGAAGGCTTGCCACGCGTTGCACAATCGTGGCATGACCATCGTGATGATTACGCACTTTATGGAAGAGGCCGCCGAGGCCGATCGCGTTGCTGTCTTTCAAGCGGGTCGCGTTGCCATGCTCGGTAAGCCCGAGGAAATCTTGACGCGGGCGGACGAACTTGCGCAGCTCAACCTGGATATGCCGGTGTCGTGCTGCCTAGGTAGGGCACTTCGTGAGAAGGGCGTTTCCGTTTGCGCGCAGGTGCGCGAGGCAGATATGGTCGCCGAGATTGCACAGGCTTATGCCGAGCGGAGCGGGACGGACATCGCAGGGCAGCCTTCCGCATCCGATTCTCATGTGCTTGACAATGGATCCTCTGCGGCCGACGGGATAGCCGCGTCGGAGCCCGTTATCGAGATTTCGCACCTCTCGCATAGTTACTCGCTGAGCGCCCGCGAGCGCCGTCGATGGCGCAAGCGCTCGACCACTGCGGACGCATCGAGCAAACAGGCTCTTTGGGGCAACGATCCAAACAGTCCCTGGGCACTGCGCGATGTTTCGCTGACGGTGCGTCGCGGTGAGTTTCTGGGCCTGGCGGGTCATACCGGCTCGGGTAAATCAACGCTGGTTCAGCATCTCAACGGGTTGATTCGTCCGCAGGAGGGAAGCGTTTGCGCGCTGGGGCTCGACCTATCAAGCAAGAAAGACGCCGCCGCGGTTAAGGCCAAGGTCGGCGTGGTGTTTCAGTATCCCGAGCGCCAGCTATTTGCCGAGACCGTGGCGCAGGACGTGGCGTTTGGCCCGCGCAACCTTGGCCTGCCAGAAGAAGAGGTTGCACGCCGTGTCGCATCATCGCTTGCGCGCGTGGGCCTCGACCTTGCCGCGATAGGCGACAAGAACCCCTTTGAGCTTTCGGGCGGCCAGCAGCGCCGCGTGGCGTTTGCCGGCGTGCTCGCCATGGAGCCCGAGGTGCTGGTGCTCGACGAGCCCATGGCGGGGCTCGATCCGGCTGCGCGCGGGGATTTTCTGGGGCTCATCGATCGACTCCATCGCGAGGGCCTGACTGTTGTCATGGTTTCGCATAGCATGGATGACCTGGCAAATTGTTGTGACCGTATCGTTGTGATGAACGAGGGCGCCGTGTTTGCCGAGGGAACGCCCGCGCAGGTTTTTGCGCGCGCGGATGAGCTCAAGTCGATCGGCCTGGGCGTTCCTGCCGCCCAGCGTATGGCGCTGGCGCTCGCACAGGCCGGTGTGCCGCTCCGCTGCGACAAGCTTTATACGGTTGAGGCGCTGGCCGACGAGCTGGCCGGCTTGCTGCTGGGCTGCGCGGACGTGCCTTTGAGGGTTCCGTGTCAGGCTGGTTCCAAGGCACCCACGCGAGAGGAGGGCTGCTAATGGAGGCGTTCTCATTTGGCAGCTACTATCCCGGGGATAGCGCGGTGCATCGCCTGGATCCGCGTACTAAGTTGCTCCTAGGTTTCGCCTTTCTGGTCACCGTGCTCACCGTCGGAAGCTTTTGCGGGCTGGTTCCGGTCGCAATGTTTGTGGTCCTGGTCTATGTCGTGGCCCGGGTGCCGTTGCGTCGGGTCCTATCATCGATGGCACCACTGCTGGCGATTGTCGTGGTAGTCGCGGTGCTCAACTTGTTTTCCGATCAGAGCGGCCGCATTTTGTGGCAGCTTGGCTTTTTGCAGGTGAGCGAGGGCTCGCTGCGTTCTGCGGCGTTTATGGCGTGCCGCCTGACCCTGATGATGGCCGGCATGAGCGCCATTACACTCACCACGCCGACGCTCGACCTCACCGCGGGTTTTGAGCGCCTGCTCGCACCATTTGCGCGCGTGGGACTTCCGGCGCACGAGCTCGGCATGATTATGGGTATCGCGCTGCGGTTTATGCCGCAATTTGCCACCGAGATGAAACAGACGGCCGATGCACAGGCAAGCCGCGGCGCGCGCGTGACGGGCGGTCCGCTCGGCGGTGTGCGCATGCTCGGCAGTGTGGCGATTCCGCTGTTCACCGGTGTGTTCCGTCATGCCGAGACGCTTTCGGCCGCCATGGATGCGCGTTGTTATCACGGCGAGCAGGGACGCACGCGTCTGCATGCGCTTGCGTTTGGCCGGGGGGATGTACTGGCAGCGCTGGCGATGGCGCTGCTGGTGACATGCGTTGTCGTTATCAATCTTCAACTCTTCTAAGCTCGATTCGAGCACAAGAAAGGGGTCTCCATGACCGACATCGATCGCACGGCTCAGCTCGAGCGCGCCTGCTCGTATCTCAGGCGCATTCCGGCGTGGTATCTTGCCACGACCGATGCGAGCGACGGGCATCAGCCCCGCGTGAGGCCGTTTTCGTTTGCCATGGTCGATGACGGCAAGCTGTGGTTTTGCACGTCGCGCGACAAGGACGTATGGGCGGAGTTGAGCGCGAATCCCAAGTTTGAGGTATCGGGCTGGAAGCCGGGGGAGTGCTGGATCGTGTTAACCGGTGAGGCCGCGCTCGAGGACGATGCATTCGTGAGCGACAAGGTGCGCCAAGCGGGCTTTAAGCACATGGTGGGCATTGGCGAGCAACACGATAGCGCCAACGATGGCCGCCTTGCATTCTTCTCGGTCCGCAACATCGCCGCACGGTTCTGCGATATCGACGGCAGCGAAGAGCGCCTCGAGCTCTAATTTCCCAAATTGACTACCCATTCCAAAAAGACTGGTCAGGCGACAGGAGGAAACGTGGACGGATTGAATACGGTGCTGGAGTATCTGACGTCGGTGCCGGCGTGGTATCTGGCGACGAGCGTGGGCGGGCAGCCGCATGTGCGTCCGTTCTCGTTTGCGCAGATTCAGGACGGCAAGCTGTGGTTTGTGACAGCGCGCACCAAAGATGTGTGGCAGGAGCTGCTGCAAAACCAGCGCTTTGAGGCCACGAGTTGGTGGCCGGGCCATGGCTGGCTCATCTTGCGCGGGCGTGCCGGCTTGGATGACCGGGCTTTAGACGAAATGCGCGAAGCCGGGTGGAAGCATCTAGAGCACCTGGGCGAGCACTATGAGGGGCCTAACGACCCCGCGCTCGTCTTCTTTAGCGTCGAGGATCCCGAGGCATTTATCTGCAATCACGACGAATGGGTGCCGGTCGAGCTCTAGCCAGCTGGCTCATCCTAACAACTTAGTTTTCGCATGGGCGGACCCTGTGTTGCCCGGCACCGTAAGGAGTGCCGGTCAATACGGGGCCCGCTCTATTTGTCAATTCCTTCAAGCGAATGTGTCGGGAATGTTTCAATGCATGAACATGCAAGCTATTTACGTATTCATGCATCTTTTGGTGCTAAAGTTTCAACCCACCTCATAATGACCGCTGCAAAATGCGCATCGGTGCATAAATCGCAGACAAGGAGTCTGATATGTCTTTGAAGGTTGGAATCGTCGGCGCGGCTGGATATGCCGGAGCCGAGCTCATTCGCCTCGTACTCGGCCATCCCGAGTTTGAACTTGTTGCCATTACGTCCAACGCCGATGCCGGCCAGCCGCTGTCCGCGGTGTATCCGAGCTTTGCTGGCGTGAGCGATCTGGTTTTCACCACGCATGACGCCCCCGAGCTCAAAAGCTGCGATGCGGTTTTTCTTGCCGTGCCGCACACGGCTGCCATGGCGCAGGTGCCCGCGCTCCTTGCCGCGGGCGTTTCCTGCTTTGATCTTTCGGCCGATTACCGTCTGAGCGACCCGTCCGTCTTTGAGGCATGGTATGCCGCCGAGCACACGAGCCCCGAGCTGCTCAAGACCCGCGCTTTTGGCCTGCCCGAGCTGTTCTGCCAGGACTTAGAGACCGCTGCTTCCAGCCATGCCGCCGGAAAGCCCGTTTTGGTCGCTTGCGCCGGTTGCTATCCCACCGCAACGAGCCTCGCTGCCGCTCCTGCCGTGCGTGCGGGCTGGGTGGCAGAGAACGGCCCCGTAATCGTCGATGCCATTAGTGGCGTGACGGGCGCCGGTAAGTCCTGCAACGCTCGCACCCATTTTTGTAGCGCGGACGAGAACCTGGAGGCCTATGGCGTAGGCAAACATCGCCATACGCCCGAGATTGAGCAGATCCTGGACCTGACCGATCGCGTCGTCTTTACTCCGCACTTGGCACCGCTCAAGCGCGGCCTGCTTTCCACGGTGACGATGCCGCTCGCGCCGCAGGCTCTCGACGCGTTGGCCCTTGAGGACGTCGTCGACCATTACAAGAAGTTCTACGCCGGTCGCACCTTTGTGCGCGTGCTCGATGCCGGCCAGCAGCCCAAGACGGCTTCGGTCGTCGGCACCAACGCTGCCCAGATTGGCCTTGCGCTCAACAAGCGCGCGGGCGTGCTGGTGGCGACGGGTGCTATCGACAATCTGTGCAAGGGTGCTGCGGGCCAGGCGGTCCAGTGCGCCAACATCGTTTTTGGCTTTGACGAGCGACGAGGCTTGCCCACAGTGGCGTGCCCGGTGTAGCACATTCGATTGTTAACGATTTGGTAGTCGGGTATCGAGTTGGGCGCCACTTTTAAGCTGGTCTACTAATTGCGACCGGTATGGCGTGTCAGCCGATGCCCGCTTTTTTATTTGATATAAGGAGTCGTAGGGACGATGGATACCGACCTGATTGATATTAAGATTCGCGCCGTCGAGGGTGGCGTTACGGCGGCAGCTGGCTTTAAGGCCGCAGGCATCCATGCGGGATTCCGGAAGAATCCCGAGCGCTTGGACTATGCGCTCGTCGTGCCCGATAAGCCCTGTCCCGGCGCCGGCGTGTTTACGAGCAACCGCTTTTGCGCGGCGCCCGTGCAGGTGAGTCGTGTCAACCTGGGCGGTGCGGACAAGGGCTATGGCATCATCGCCGGCGTTTCAATCAACTCCGGCAACGCGAACGCTGCCACGGGCGAGACCGGCCTAGCCTGCGCGCGCGAGACGTGCAACATCGCCTCGCAGGTTATTGGCTGCGAGCCCCAGCAGATCCTGGTTGCCTCGACGGGTGTGATCGGACAGATTTTGCCGATCGACACGTTTGAGGCAGCCGTCCCGTCCGCCTACGAGGCGCTCTCTGCCCATGGCGGTGCCGATGCGGCCCGTGCCATCATGACGACCGATACGCATTCCAAGGAGTATGCCGTTCGCTATCGCAGCGAGGCTGCGGGCCATGCGGGCAACGCTTATACGGTGGGCGGCATGTGCAAGGGCTCGGGCATGATCATGCCCAATATGGCCACCATGATCGCGGTCATTACTACCGATGCCCCCGTCGAGCCGGCGGCGCTCCACACCTTACTGCTCTCGACCGTTAAGCAGACCTTTAATAAGGTGACGGTCGATTCCGATACCTCGACCAACGACACCTGTATCATGCTTGCTTCTGGCGCTGCTGCCGCAGATGCCGAGGCTATCGTCGAGGGCACTGACGCCTTTGACGAGTTGGCTTTTGCCGTGCACGAGGTGTGCGAGAGCCTGGCGCGCAACATTGCGGCCGATGGCGAGGGTGCGTCAAAGCTCGTGACGGTTAACATTACCGGCGCCGCCAACGACGAGGAAGCCGATATCGCCGCCCGTGCCGTCGCCAACTCGCCGCTCGTCAAGACCTGCATCGCCGGCCACGATTGCAACTGGGGCCGCGTCGCCATGGCGCTTGGCAAGTGCGGCGTGAAGTTTAATCAGGAAGACGTTTCCATCGACATGATGGGCATGCCCGTCTGTCGCGATGGTCTGACCGTTCCCTTTGACGAGGACGAGGCTCTGCGACGTTTTGAGGCGCCCGAGATCGTGATCTCGGCCGACCTGGGCGCAGGCGATGCGGCAACGACCGTGTGGACCTGCGACCTCACGCACGAGTACATCTCCATCAACGGTGGCTACCGTTCCTAGATTCCAGGCACGCTGCGCATCTTGCCGCGATTGCGGACGGCGGAGCACGGCACGATAACGATACGAAAGACGAGGCAGATTATGAAATTCGCACGCGATTGTCGTTCGAGCGAATCCAACGAAGCAACCGCGCAGCTGCTGTTCGAAGCGCTGCCGTGGATTAAAAACCTGACCGGCAAGACGGTCGTTATCAAGTATGGCGGAGCCGCCATGGTCGATGAGCAGCTGCGCCGCGACGTGATGAGCGACATCGTTTTGCTCAAGATCATCGGTATGCGCCCCGTCATCGTGCATGGCGGCGGCAAGGCCATCAACGAGGCGCTGAGCCATTACGATATTCCCGTCGAGTTTAAGAACGGCCAGCGCGTGACTACGCCGGCGACCATGGATATCGTGCGCGAGGTGCTGGGCGGCAAGGTTAACCAGGAGCTGGTCGCTGCCATCAACCACCACGGCAATTTGGCCGTAGGCGTGTCGGGTAGCGATGCTGGCACGCTCATCGCCGAGCCGCTCGACCCCGAGCTCGGTCGCGTGGGCAAAGTGACGCACGTCAACACCGACTATATCGAGCGCTTGCTCGATAGCGAGTACATCCCCGTCATCGCTACCGTCGCGGCAGGGGAGGACGGCGGCTTCTTCAACATCAACGCCGACACCGCCGCCGGTGCCGTTGCCGCGGCGCTCCACGCGCATAAGGCGATCTTTTTGACTGACGTCGACGGTCTGTACAAGGACTTTAGCGACAAGGACTCGCTTATCTCCAACCTAACGCTCGACGAGGTTAACGAGATGCTCTACGGTGGCGAGGTCGATAAGGGCATGATTCCCAAGCTGCGCGCGGCCGTCGATGCGCTTGCCGGTGGCGTATTCCGCGCCCACATCATTAACGGTACCACGCCGCATTCGCTGCTCCTGGAGCTGCTGACCGACGCCGGCGTCGGCACCGTGATCCATTCCACCGAGACGGCCTACGAGTTCGATACGCACCCGCACCCGCTTTCGACCTTTGCGGCGCGCCTGACCGAGAACCTCGACGAGGTCGAGAAGCTCCAGACGGTCTAGCCGACCCGCGGTCGTCGCGTCCCTGCACCCATAGCCCTGCGCCGTACGGCGCCCAACGAAAGGCATCTCATGTCACTTGCAACTCAGCAATCGCTCGAATCCCATTACGTTATGCATACCTTTGGTCGCTCGCCGGTAGAGTTTGTCGAAGGTCACGGTATGAAGCTCATCGGTGACGATGGTCGTGAGTATCTCGACTTTCTCGCTGGTATCGGTGTGTGCAGCCTTGGCCACGGCAACCCTGCAGTGCTCTCGGCGCTCGAGGCTCAGACCAAAAAGCTTCTGCATGTCTCCAACTATTTCTACATCGAGCAGCGTGGACAGGTCGCGGCGCTGCTGTCCAAGCTTGCCAACGACGACGTAGATGGTGCGTGCGTGCTGGCCGATGCCATTGCCGCCGGCGATGAGACCACGGCCGCTGCGCTCGATGCCCCGGCTGCGGACGAGCAGGTGTGGGAGACGTTCTTTGCCAATTCTGGTGCCGAAGCCAACGAGGGCTCGATGAAGCTTGCGCGTCTGTACGCCAAGCGTGCTGGCAACGGTGGCAACACCATCGTGTGCATGCGCGGCGGCTTTCACGGTCGTACGCTCGAGACTATTGCGGCCACCATGCAGGATTGGCTACAGGACAGCTTCCGCCCGCTGCCGGGTGGCTTTGTGGCCTGCACGCCCAACGATGTAGATGAACTGCGCGCAATCTTTAAGCAGTTGGGCAGTGAAATCTGTGCCGTGATGCTCGAGCCGATCCAAGGCGAGAGCGGTGTGCATCCCATGACCGAGGAGTTTATGGCTACGGCGCGCGACTTGGCACATGAGGTGGATGCCGTGCTTATCGCCGACGAGGTCCAGTGCGGAATCTTTCGCACGGGCAAGCCGTTTGCGTTCCAGACCTATGGCGTGGAGCCCGACATTATGAGCCTTGCCAAGGGCATCGCCGACGGAGTGCCCATGGGGGCCGTGGTGGCGAAGAAAGAGATCGCCGACGTGTTTAAGCCCGGCGATCACGGTTCGACCTTCGGTGGTAGCTGCTTGGCCATCGCGGCGTGTGCCGCGACGCTCTCCGTGCTTGTGCGCGGCGATTATGCCGAGCATGCTGCCAAGGTTGGCGCCTATATGGAGCAGGCGCTGGCTAAGCTTCCGCATGTGGTAGAGGTGCGTGGTCGCGGCCTGATGCTCGGCTGCGATCTTGACGATGCCGCGGGTGATGCACACGACGTTGTAGCCCGTGCATTGGGGGCTGGTGCAGTGATCAACGCTACAGGCGCACATACGCTGCGCTTCCTTCCGCCGCTCGTGTGCGAAGAGGCCGACGTGGACAGCCTAATCGAGATCCTGGCGGGTGTTTTGGCTTAGCGCTATTAGGCATAGCAATTTGAAGCGGGCTCCAGACCGTCACGTGCCGTTTGGCACACGATTGGGCGAACTGGAGCCCGTTTTGCTATCGATTTACCATGGCCGGGATGGGCCGTGTGCAAAAAGTGGTAAATATGAGTACGGGCACTAACTTCGTAACATATAAATTAGTTGTTTTTAGACGAGTTGGGCCACATATGTCCAGTTTTGTAGTTGGCAAATTGGCTTAACTGGACTATCGATCGTCTTTCTAATGCCGGATTTGCCTTTTATGACTTCGAAAACGCTGCTACTAAAAAGGTAGCAGTACTCATATTTGGCATTTTTTGCACACGGGTATTCGCCAGGGGTCCATTTTGCCGCCCGCGCTTCACTTCGCTACTTCGCTCCTCGCGTGCTGCGCTGGAAAACGCTTCGCGTTTCCTCAGCTCCGCACCCTTGCGGGTTCGAATCCCATGCACCGGGCACAAAAAAGAAAGGCCTCCATCACTGGAGGCCTAACAATTCAATGGTGGGCGATGAGGGATTCGAACCCCCAGCCTTGTGCGTGTAAAGCACCTGCGCTAACCGTTGCGCCAATCGCCCGCAGGGATTGAGTATAGCGGAAACCCTGCGCTGTTCACCGCTAATTCATAACGAAATCTAAGCGGCGACTTCGGCGCCCTTGCCCTCGTCGATAAAGAAGCGTTTGTACCAGATGAGGAAGGTCAGCGTGGTATAGATCTTGCGCTGGTTGAGCGCACGGCCCTCAAAGTGATCGTCGAGCAGTTTCATGAGCGCATCGGTGTCAAAGAAATCAGCAGCCCACGGCGCGGTGAAGTATTCCTTTACGTAGTCGTAGTACTTTTGCTGGCGCAGCCAGAACTTGACCGGTACGGGGAAGCCCACCTTCTTGCGCGTTGCCCACTCGTCGGGCAGCGTGCGGTTGGCGGCGTGACGCAGGACGAGCTTGCAACCTTCTTCGTTAACACGGTAGTTGGCGGGAATGTGCTCGGCAAACTCCATGACCTTCTTGTCCAGGAACGGGACGCGAAGCTCCAGAGAATGCGCCATGCACATTTTGTCGGCCTTGAGCAGAATGTCGCCCGGCAGCCACATGTTCATATCCAGATACTGTTTCTTGGAAAGCTCGCAGCAGTTGGGAACCTGCTTGTAGTACTCGGCGCACATCTCGGCGGCGTTCTTGCCGGTGTCATAAGCGGGCTTGAGCACCTCGTCGACCTCGGAGGGATCGAACACCTTTGCCTGACCCACATACCAGCGCTCGGGAACCTCGGCGCATTTCGTCAGGAAGTTGTGGCCCTTAAAGTAGGGGAGATGCTGAACGAGTGAGCCCAGGGCGCGACGTACGCCGAGCGGCACGCGCTTCTTAAAGGTGCGCATCTCGGGGGTGTCCTCGTACCACTCATAGCCGGCAAACAGTTCGTCGGCACCCTCGCCCGAAAGGACGACGGTGACCTCCTTGGAAGCCATCTGCGCCAGATAGTACAGCGGCACGCTGGACAGGTTCGATTGCGGCTCGTCCATGTGGTACTGGATATCGGGCAGTGCATCAAAGAACTCGTCGGCGGTAATCATCTTGCGCACGTTCTTGATGCCCAGCTTGTCGGAAAGCTCGGCGGCGTAGTTGGTCTCGTTGAAGTTCTTGTAATCGAAGCCGACAGAATACGTGGTGTCGGGCATGAGACAGGCAGCGATGTAGCTGGAATCGACACCGCCGGAGAGGAACGAACCAACCTTAACATCGGCGATTCGGTGCGCAGCGACGCTTTCGTGCACGACCTTGTCGCACTCGTCCACGTACTCCTCGAAGGTCTTGGAGTTGTCGTCGGTGAAGTCACAGCTCCAGTAACGCTTGATGTCCATGGTGTTGGTCGTCAGGTCATACGTAAAGCAATGCGCTGGGGCAAGCTTGAACACGCCCTTAAAGAAGGTCTCCTCCGTGGCGGGGAATTGCAGCGTCAGGTAGGGGCGCAGCGCGTCGTGGTTGACAGCCTTCTCAAACTTGGGATGGTCCAGGAAGCTCTTGATCTCGGAGCCAAACAGCAGCGAGCCATCGGATGCCTGGTAGTAATAGAACGGCTTGATACCAAAGATGTCACGAGCACCAAAGAGTTTGTTCTTGTTCTGGTCGTGAATCACGAACGCGTACATGCCGCGCAGACGGTTGACCAGGTCCTCGCCCCACTCCTCGTAACCGTGTACCAGGACCTCGGAATCGACCTGAGAATGAAAAACGTGCCCTTTAGCGATGAGTTCTTCGCGCAGCTGCTGATAATTATAGATCTCGCCGTTGTAAACCAGCACCAGGGAGCGGTCCTCGTTGAAAATCGGCTGACTGCCAGTGGAAAGATCAATAATGCTTAAGCGGCGAAACCCGAGCGCGACGTCCTCGTCGACATAATAATTTTCTTCAT
>USDE01000019.1 GCA_900553345.1 uncultured Collinsella sp. | reverse complement strand
AGCGGCTGCCGTAAGGGGAGCGTTGACATCGCCCGTGCCCGCAAGCGCGCCCGCTTTTCCGGAGCGCTTGTTATTGCCGTGGTCCTTGCCACTGCCGGAGCTGCTTCCGCCGGAGCCGCCGCCCTCGTCGGTACCGCCGCCACTCGAGCCGCTATCGCTGTCCGCCGTCATCGGGGCGTCGTGAAGTCCTGTCGTATCCGCGCTGTCGCATACGCCGACCTGAACTTCTGAGCGTTCGCATGCCGCGTCGGGCACATGAAGCTCGTGCAGTACGGCACCAAGCGCCGAGTTTGTGCCCGGTCGAATTTCCTCGAGCGTCACGGGATCGAGCGCCACCAGATTACGCGCCTTCGCATACAGCGTTACGCGCTTGCCCACTTCGTCGCTCCAGCTCTCGGGGATGGCGAAGCTCATGCGGAACTGTGCCGTGCAACCCGGTGCCAGCACGGCGTTGCCGTTGTCGGCTACCAGCGGGTGCGTCGCAAAACGTGTGCCCAGCGTCTCGAGCGCGTACTTCACGCGTGCCATGTCGTTGGCCGAAGCGTCCTCGGCAAGCTCTGGATCGTAGATCGAAGCCATGCGTGCGTTCGCTCCGAATCCGATGGATGCGCTGGAGAACGGCTGGCTGGAGCCCTCTCGGTACAGATCGATCGTGCCGGCGGTCAGCAAGGTGTTGCCGTCGTTTCGCACCGTGACCATGAAGGATTCGCCTGCTGCTCCGGGCACCACCGCGCCCGAGGTAGCGACCGCGCCCGTCGGAGTGGCACACGCCACCAAGGGCACTTCGATGCCGTGCAGCTCTGCCTCGCTCTTCTCCGCGCTCACAATGTGCGTGGCGAGCGCGGAGAGCATGCCTCCCGACGTCAAAAATGTCGTTATCTGATCGATGGGATGGTCCAGCTCGCACATCACGAACGGCTCCGTGAACAGATCGCCTGCCAAGGTGCTGGCGAAGATGCGGAAGTGCTTGCCCATCACTGCTACCGGGTTGCCTTCTTCGTCGTAGGTCTGTCCCACCTTGCCATCGGTGTTCTCTACATAGAGCACGCACCTGCCGTTGTTGCTTACGCTAAACGATGCCGGGCCACAGCCTGCGGCACCCACGGGCTCCGACGCAAATGCCGCCGCGCCTCGCGTCCAAGTAATATGCTGCAGCTGCTCGTTGACAGTGGCCAAAAAGCCCGTGTGCTGCGGCCACGGTACCGCACGGGGTACCGTGGCGTCTGGTGACATAACGCCCCAGCCCGCAATGGACTGGCCGATCACGGCGTACGATGCGCAGCCGCAACCGTCTGCGGTCTCGTACGCAACGGGCACCACCATTTTGCCGTTGATATCCTCGGGCTCGCCCAGTTCGATACTCGACGGTGCTTGCGGAAAGCGGAGAACTTGGCGGAACGTCAGGCTGTCGCCCGAAACGTCCGACCACAGGGTAAAGCACTCCAGCGCAACCTCAGCCTCGCTGCCGAGTGCCTTTTCTGCGGTGGTTCCGCGGCGGTGGAGGTAGGCACCCGACAAGCGCCCGTCGACGAGCGTCTTGCCCACCGTGATACGCGGGCACTGCAGGCAATGGTAGCCATCCTCTTGCAGGCGGCCGCGCGAGATGCTGCGCCATGACGTATGCGACACCACGCGGATCTCGTCATTACTTATGCGCAGGCGCACAACGGACAGTATGCCGGCTGTGCTTGCCGTATCGAAAAGGGTGTTGTCGCCGTCGGGGCGCTCGCCCGAGACCAGCAACACGTAGGCGTCCTGGTTTTCTCTTCCGTCCGTATATTCCACCACGTCGAAGTCGTAATCGTATATGCCGTCGCGCTCCACGTCGCCCTCGCCAAACCCAAGGGGAAAGTCCACGGGCGTGGGAGCGGACCACGTGCCGTTTGCCTTTGTGTGCACCACCAGACGCGAGCGGCCATTGTCGCCGTAGCGCACCGAGGCGATACGGAACAGGCACTCTACGCCGGCGATAATCGCCAGCTTCATGTGAGCTTTGCTGAGAACGCCGGTAAACAGCACGTTGTCGCTCGAGGGCTTGATTCCGCCACGCTCGTCCTCCGATACACCAGCAGAATTGGCGTTGGGGTCCGCAACGGCGTTCGTCGCCTGCCTGACATAGGTGTACGCATACATCGGCGCGGCGTTTTCGTCGTTCTCTATCAGTGCGTGGACGAAATGCTCGATCTGTCCCGTGTCGTTGCTTTCTGCATCTGCCTCGAGCTCAATGCGCGTGACCACTTGATCCCAATCGCGCACGACAGGCGCGACGTTTACGGCAGTAGCCTTAACCTCGGCGCGTGCGAGCAGCTCGGCGTTGGTGACGATGGTGGCCGATGCGATAAATTGCGGCACGCCGCCCGCCTTGATGTTGCCGGGCGTGCCGAAGCGGGCATCCAACGTGTAAGGCGTATCTCCACCCAATGCGAGCTCAGAGCGCTGGAGCACATACTGGTTGCCATTGTTCACCGACATATTCCACGAATCGAGGAGTGTGGGCCACGACCCCGACCAAGCCTTGGTGGTCCACTTGAACATTACGAACTGGAGTATCACATCGACATCGACGTCTGCACCTACGCGCAGTCGCGGAAGCTGGTGTCCATCTGCCTTCTCGTACCCAATGAACAGCGTGAGGGATGCGGCGCCGCGCACGGCAGACGAAGCGACGCCTGCAACGCCAGCGCCAAAGGTGACGGCAAGCCCGATCTGGATGGTGAACGAGCCCGAGGTGTTTGAATAGTCGAGCGAAATGTTTTTAAAAAACGCCGCGCCGCTGCCGTGCGTGTGGGCACCCACGGCGAGCGCCAGCTTCGCCAGCACCCAGGGGTTGACGTTTAGGAAAAACGGCACCGGTCCTAGGGTAAACTGCTCGGTCCAGTTGAGGTCGGTTTTTACCTGGAAGAGGGCCTTAATATTGCCGAATGCGGGATCGTTGTTGTCGCCCCAGGTTTTGCCCACCCAGTCGTAGGCGAGCGAGCCGTACAGCTGTGTGGCGATATCCATCGTGAATAGCAGCGTGCAATGGTGGCGAAGGAGCTTGGTGTTTCTTGGATCGGTGCCCGAACCGGCACTCATGCTCTTATATTGATTCCACTTCCCCTCCATTTCGTCGAGGTAGCGGTTTGCCTGCTTGGCACCCGACTCGCGCGGTGACTTCTTCCAGTACTCCGGATCCGGATTGCCCGAATCGTTCATATAGCTGGCTGGTTTGTATCCTCCGCCAAACAGCACGTATCCAGCAAACGAGAAATCGAACAAAATGGGGAACGCGGGCATCCAGCAGGTGAACTTGTTGCCGCCAATGCCGGGGAACGCTGCTGGGAAATCAAACGGAGTAATCTCTTGGTCCATGGTGGTGGGGACGATAGTGGTCGAGCCCGATTCCGCCTTTGCGGCCGGCGCGGTGACAACGGCCATGGGGGAGGAGAGTGTATAGGTCTTGCCCTGATAGTCGAGGACAAAGCGCAGCTTGCATCCTTCCTCCAGAAGGTTTGACGCTGCATCGAGGAACTTGTCTTCGAGTGTGAACGTCGCCAGATTATCCGCGCCCGATGCGCTGGCCTTGATCTGACCGATCTGCGTGACGGTTTCGGGTGAGCTGCCCGCGGCAGGCGTCACTTTGTTGATGTGCAGCGTTGCCTGTCCACCCTGCGGCAGATGCGCCTGCACGGTAAAGGCGTGCGTGTCGGGTTGGTCGTTTCCGGCGTCGTCCTTCGGCAATGCCATGAACGTGGCTTCAGCGTACTGGATGTCCCATTCGTCAAACGTGAGCTGGCGGAAGTACGGCTCGCCGTCGGAAAGCGGACGCGTGGGCGCGGTTATGGCGGTGCCGCCCTGGATACGCGCAAGGGGAATCTCGACATCACGGTAGCCCGCCATGCTAATGGAGATGCCGCCGTTAAAGTCGTACGCGTCGAGAAGCGTCGCCTCGTCCACGTAGCCTTCCGAAAGCGGCGCGACCTCAAAGATGGCCGTGCCTTCGTCATCGGTCGTGGCGGCGAGTTGCTTGCCTGCGGCATAGCGCGATGTGAGCGTGACCTGGGCACCCGTGATGGGCGTATTCTTGTTGGCAACGTCGACCACGACCACACCAAACATGGTGCGCGAGAGAACGAGCACCCTGAAGGGGTCTTTTTCGTCGGCATGGGCTTCGGTGGGCGCGAACGGCAATATGAAGGCGTTTGCGCTTCCCGGCACGCGCGGCAACATAACGCTCGCCAGCGAGGACGCTCCGGCAACAAGTAACGAACGGCGATCAAGCATCTTTGGCTCCCATCCCGCAGGTATCGGTGGAAATAATCCAATTTTGCGAGAAGGCGCCCCGTGGCGGTAGTGCCGTTCGATGGCCAAAATGTCCAATTTGAGCGCGCGAAAGCGTCGGGCCCCCGGGACGCTTTCGATATGCCAGGTAGTCTGGCCGCTAACGCAACATATGCGCGACCAGCTCGGCGCGAGTTCCGATACCAAGCTTGGCATACACTCCTGATAGGCGGTTTTTGACGGTACCCGGCGATACTCCCATATGGCGTGCGATTTCGGCGTTGGTCCACCCGCGACAGGCGAGCATGGCCATGGTGAATTCCGTGGTCGTTAGATCGTCGGCCACGTCCTCGCCCGAATCGGGGTTGTGGATGCGCCGCCAGCCGTAGCTGAATCGATACGTAATCTCGATGATGCGTGCGAAGTCGTCAGGGTATTGCGTTTTTAGACACGCCTCGATAAGCCCCTGCAAAAGGCCGTGGTGCTCGCCGATGAGTTCGATAAGGCCGTCGGGACGCGCAACGTCCCAAGCGGCTCCGAAGTGTGCCTTTGCGGTGTCGATGTCCTTGAGGCTCATGCAGGCCATGGAAGCCGACAAGTGCAGGAACAGCTCCGAGATGGGATAACTTCCCTGTTTCATGATCAGGGCGTTTTCCGCCATGCCCAGACTGCGGCCATATTCGCCGCGCAGGTACAGGGCATGCGCCATCACGTAGCTGGCGAACAGGCGCAGGCCTTCGGGCAGATGCGCCGCAAGTGGATAAAACTCTTCGGCGGAATGCGGGGAAGGCAAGTGCAGCAGGACGCTCGCAGCGGAGGCGAACAGGATATGCGTGGCGTGGACGGCGGGCGATTCCTCGTCAGTTGGCGCATCGAGGATGCCCGCAAGGCAACGGCGGGCATCGGCGATACGGTTGAGCGACAGACTGGCATATCCGCAGATAAGGCATGCGGAATAACGCAGTGCGGGGTCGGTGGCGTCAAGATAGGGGCGTGCTGTCTCGGCGGCGGGTGTGGCCTGTCCGCGAAAGTACAGCGCTTCTGCCGTGGCGATGGTGCGTGAATCGGGGTCGGAAATGCCTGCAACCGCAGCGTCAATCTGCCCCGGCACAAAGGCAGTGCACATCAACGGCATGGGAATGCGCGGGTAGCCATCGCAGTCCATCTTCCATCTCCCATCAGGTGGCAACAATGCAGCAATTGTACTCCTGTTGCTCGGGACCCCTTTCGTTTTACTGTTCGGTTAACGCTGCGGATCGTTTTGGAAGGCTTACGAGCATGGTAGCCCCGTTCTCGGAACTTGTTTCGACCTCTACCGTGCCACCGTGAAGTGCTGCAATCTCCCAAACAAGCGCTAGCCCGAGTCCTGCGCCGCCGTATGCCCTGCTGCGGGATTTGTCTAGACGAAAGAACGGCTGGAAGATGCTCTCTCGGTACTGCTTGGGTATTCCCGGGCCCTCATCTTTGACTCGCAGGAGCACGTGGCTGTCGCTGTCGCTGATGGAGACATTGACAGTCGAGCCGGAGCGACTGTAACGGATGGCGTTTTCGGCCAGGTTGAACAGCAACCGATAGAGGAGCGTGTCGCTCCCGATTACTAAAGCGTCTCCAGCACAGTTGAGGGCTATGCTCCTATTTTCGGCAAGTGGCGCAAGGTCAGTGAGGACCTCTTCGGACAAGGGACCGAGTTCAACATCGTCCTCGCAAGGAACGCTGCGGAGCTCACTCATTTCAAGCAATACCTTGGTCATTCGAGACATGCGCTCGGTTTGTTCTTGTAGCAGGCCGAGCAGCTCGGCTGTTTCTGGTTGCAAACCGGAGTGCTCGGAGATGAATAGTTCAATCTGTGCTTGCATAAGGGCGAGCGGGGTGCGCAGCTCGTGTGCGGCGTTGCCGGTAAACTGACGCTGTGCAGAGAATCCTTCGCCAAGACGGGCGATCATGTCGTTGAAAGAGGCGCTGCATCGTTGTAGCTCGGTGGGCACATCTTCACTGAGTCTGATTTCGCTTAGGTTGTCAGGCTGCACGCGCTCTACCTGGGCGGCGAAATCCCGTAGCGGTTTGAGTGCACGGCCGCTCACAAAGTATGCCAGCACGCCGCCAAGGAGTGTGACTCCAGCCGTGATGTACCAGGCTGTCGTGCCAAAAGACTCCTGTGCGTCGTTTACGACGATCGTGACCCTGTCATCGGGGACCGCTTTCGTTGGGTCGAACGCCTGGGGCGAATCTTCGCCGGTTGCGTTAAAGGCCGAGATGTTACTGCCGATGGCATCCATGTAGCGCATGCCCGTATAGCCGACCAGGCAGTTCGTCAGCACGCATGCTGCACACGTGAGCAGTGCCGTCACAATCGTTATGCGCCATTGCAGCGAAAGCCTTTTCATTCGCTATCCTCCATAACGTAGCCCTCTCCAATCCGATTACGAATCGGGTCGTATCCCAAAGCGCTGCGCAGCTTTTTGCGGAGTGACGAGATGTGAACGCGGGTTGCGTTGCTAAAGCTGTTCACGCTGCTATCCCAAACGTGCTCGATAAGCTCCTCTTGACTTACCGGACGCCCCTGATTAAGCATCAGGTATTCCAAGATTCCCGTTTCCTTGCGCGTAAGAGATAAAGCCTCGCTGTCCACGGAAGCGATGCGCGCCTTGGTGTCAAAGCTGAGCTTTCCGCAGGTTAAAACTACGTCGCTTTGTGTAAAGCGTCTGAGGGTAAGGCTGCGAATCCTTGCCGCAAGCTCGTCCAGATGAAACGGCTTGGTGAGGTAATCGTTGGCGCCGGCATCGAGTCCGGCGACTTTATCGGATACTTCGCCACGTGCGGACAGAATCAGCACTTTGGTCTCGCAGTCAGTTTTCCTAAGTTCCCTGAGTACGGTCATGCCGTCGATACGGGGAAGGTTGAGGTCGAGTACCACGAGGTCGAAGGCCTCAACGTCCAGCAGGTCGAGCGCCTCCTGCCCGTCGTGACAGCAGTCGACGCTGTACGCCAAGTTTCGCAAGCTGCGCGCGATTGCGTCACACAGCGCCTGCTCGTCCTCGACGATCAAAATACGCATAACAGTCTCCTTGCACATTTCAAATCGCGCTTAACACGGATTTTATAGTCGATATGGTCCAATAGGTCGCGTGACGAAAGGAGTGGTCAAGTTGTTCAAAGCGATAAAACCTGTAATGCAGGTTGCGTTGCTGATCGTCGGTGTGGCCATGGTGTGCTTTGGCGTTATGCGTGGCGAGGCGGATGCCGTGCTGGCCAAGGCGATTAGGCTGTGCTTGGAGTGTATCGGAATTGGATAAAAGAAAAAACACCGTGTCGCATGTTTTGGCCAGAATTCGCGGATTCATTCAGGCGGCGGCAACGCTCATCACCAACATTCACCTGCCAAACTTTGCTAAAGGCGGCATCTATCAGGGCGCGGGAAAAACAGTCTGCGTACCCGGGCTTAACTGCTATTCGTGCCCCGCGGCATCGGGTGCGTGCCCCATCGGGTCGTTCCAGTCGGTGGTGGGTTCATCTAAGTTCAACTTCTCCTACTACGTTACCGGTACGCTCATTTTGCTCGGCGTGCTGCTGGGACGCTTTGTATGCGGCTTTCTGTGCCCGTTTGGCTGGCTTCAGGAGCTGCTTCATAAGATTCCCGGCAAAAAGTTCTCCACGAAAAAGCTCAAGCCGCTCACGTACATCAAGTACGTCGTGCTGTTGTTTGCCGTGGTGCTGCTGCCCGTCTTGGTGGTTAACGACGTGGGCATGGGCGACCCGTTCTTTTGTAAGTACATCTGTCCGCAGGGTGTGCTCGAGGGCGCCATTCCTCTGGCCATTGCCAATGCCGGCATTCGATCTGCGTTGGGACAGCTCTTTACTTGGAAACTTGCCGTTCTCATTGCCGTGGTAGTGCTGAGCGTTTTGTTCTACCGCCCCTTCTGCAAATGGATTTGTCCACTCGGCGCATTCTATGCGCTCATGAATAGGGTGTCCCTACTGGGGATTCGGGTTGACGCATGCAAATGTGTCTCGTGCGGCAAGTGCTCAAAGGCTTGTCAGATGGACGTTGATGTGGTCCGCGCGCCCAATCATGCCGAATGCATCCGGTGCGGAAAGTGCATCGGGGCCTGTCCCGTCGATGCCATCAGCTATCGCTATGGCCTGGATGTGTCGGCGGAAAAGCTTCCCTTGCCCGCCGATAAAAAGTAAACAAGCTTCGACAAAACGGAGGAATGACTATGAAGCTTTCTAAGATTGCGGCCCTGTTTATGGTGCCGGTGCTGGCCTTGTGTCTTGTGGCGTGCTCGGCACCTGGCGGCAATGCGAGCGAATCTGCGAGCTCCGATCCTAAGATCGCAGAACTCACTGCGCAGAAGCCGGCCAATGCCGACGAGGCCGCCGAGCTGTATGCGAAGCTCATGCAGAAGGAGAACGAGATCTTTTCGAGTGATAACGCGCTGTGGGAAAAGGTATTCAATGCGGCAAATAAAGACTCGGCAATGATTGAGGACGGCAGCAATTACGGCGATTTCCTGCTCAAGACCATCGACGGCGCCAAGGATGAGTTTACGGCGGATGAGCTCAAGACGCTCAAGGCCGGTGCACAGCAGATCAAGGAGATCGAGGACAAGCTCGAGAGCCTGGAGAAGGAGTTCCCCGGCTGTGGAAGCACGCCGAGTGCAGGCGAGAGCGTCGACGCTTCGACCGCTGGCATGACGGCTGGTGCCAATGCTTCGAGCGAGGCGACGAAGTTCCCCAGCTTTACGGGCAAGGACCTGGATGGCAACGACGTGAACAGCGACGAGCTGTTCTCTAAGAACAAGGTCACCGTCATGAACTTCTGGTTCACTACTTGCAAGCCGTGCGTGGGCGAGCTGGGCGATCTTGAGAAGCTGAATCAGGAGCTTGCCGAGAAGGGCGGCCAGGTCGTGGGCGTCAATTCCTTTACGCTCGATGGCAACAAGGGCGAGATCGCAGATGCCAAGGACGTGCTGAGCAAGAAGGGCGTGACATATAAGAACATCTGGTTCAAGTCGGATAGCGAGGCCGGTAAGTTTACGTCAAATTTGTTCTCGTTCCCGACAACGTATGTCATCGATCAGAATGGCAACATCGTAGGGGATCCAATCGTGGGAGCCATCAGCTCCGCTGAGCAGCGCGCAGCGCTCGACAAGCTTATCGACCAGGCGATTGCGAATAGCGAGCAGTAGAAAACGCGTAAAGCATGGCGAGGATCGCGCGCCGCTGTGCGGAGTAGTCCGCTGCCTTTCAAGATAATCTCCACCATACAGAGGTCCCGCTCGGGACCTCTTCTTTTGGGCGTCGTCCCGTTCGTTTTTTGGCGCGGTTCCCTACATTCCTCACTGGCTCCGGCAAAAAATGGGGATAGAGTAGGACAAACGCGTCGAATACGAACGGCGGGGGAGAGCGGGCAAGTGCGTCCGCGTGGGAGAGGTTGCCGTCCATGTTGGAGCTCAAAGGTATTTGCAAAAGGTACGTCACACAGTCGTTTACGCAGGTGGCGCTCGATAACGTGAGCCTGGCTTTTCGCGATAACGAGTTCGTGGCCATTCTGGGTCCCTCGGGCTCGGGCAAAACCACAATGCTCAACGTTATCGGTGGGCTGGACCACTTTGATTCCGGTGACCTGTTGATTGACGGTATTTCGACCAAGGACTTCCGTGACCGCGATTGGGATGCCTATCGCAACAACCGCATCGGCTTTGTGTTCCAAAGCTATAACCTCATTCCGCATCAGACCATTTTGGAAAACGTGGAGCTGGCGCTCACGCTCACGGGCGTGGGGCATGCCGAGCGCCGCCAGCGTGCGCGCGAGGCGTTGGAGAAAGTCGGCTTGGGCGAGCACGTTAACAAGCGCCCGAGCCAGCTATCGGGCGGACAGATGCAGCGCGTGGCCATCGCCCGCGCCCTGATTAACGATCCCGAGATTGTGCTGGCAGACGAGCCGACCGGCGCCTTGGATTCCACAACGTCCGTGCAGGTCATGGACTTGCTCAAGGACGTGGCGCGCGACCGTCTGGTTATTATGGTCACGCATAATCCCGAGCTGGCGTACCAATACGCCACGCGCATCGTCAACCTGGCGGACGGCAAGATCACCGACGATTCCGATCCTTTCGATGTCGCTGACGCCACGCGCCGCGAGGCAAAGCCTACGCGCAAAACCTCGATGAGCTTTGTGACGGCGCTGGGGCTTTCTGCCCGCAACCTCATGACCAAAAAAGGCCGCACGGCCATGACTGCTTTTGCGGGCTCGATTGGCATTATCGGCATCGCGGCGATTCTGGCGCTGTCCAACGGCGTAAACGGCTACATCAAAAAGGTCGAGGAGGATACGCTCTCGAGCTACCCGCTCACCATTTCCAAGCAGGATTACGACCTGTCGTCCATGATGGGCGGACAGGGGGCCACGGATGACGAGGCGTCCAACGGCGAGGATTCGTCCGACGACGGTACCGACGGCAAGGCTCAGGGAACCGATAAGATTCCCGTGGTCACGGCCGTAAAGGATATGTTTGCGAGCGTTAAGTCCAACGACATGACAAGCTTTAAGGCATGGCTTGACGACGGCGGCGATGGTATCGACAAAGAGGTCAACGCCATCCAGTATGGCTACGGTGTATCGCCGGTTGTCTATCGTGCCGGCAAGGGCGATGAGAAGCCTGTCCGGCTGGTGCCCAACGCCATGACCGAGGCCATGAGCGGAGGCGCGAGCTCGGCGGCAACGGTGAGCATGGAATCCATGGGAACCTCGGTCTTTAACGAGATGATTGAAGACCAGAGCCTGCTCGACAGCCAGTACGATGTCGTCGCCGGTCATTGGCCCACGACCGCAAACGAAGCCGTGATGGTGCTTTCGAGCCGCGGTACGGTGGGCGACTATACGCTCTACAGCATCGGTGCGCTGGATATCGATGAGCTCAACGATCTGGTAAACAGTGCCATGACGGCCGACGGTAAGATCGAGACGCCCGAGACCGGCGCCGACTTTACCTATGATGATGCGTTGTCCACGACGTTTAAGGTGCTGTCGCCGGCCGATGCCTATCGCAAAAACGAAGAGACCGGCATGTGGACCGACATGTCTGACGACGCCGACTTTATGGCTGCCAAGGTTGCCGACGGTATTGACGTGCACATTGTGGGCGTGGTGCGACCTAACGAGACAGCCAACGCGAGTGCGTTGTCTCCGGGCATTGCCTATACGCATGCGCTGACTCGCCAGCTTATGGAGCGCGCCGCCGATTTGCAGATTGTGCAGGAGCAACTCGACCACCCCGAGACGGATGTCTTTACGGGCAAAACCTTCGACGAACTGCAAGGCGAGGCCAAGCAAGGCGTGGATCTGGGCAGCATGTTCAGTGTGGACGAGGCGGCGCTCAAGAGCGCGTTCTCGTTCGATACGTCTGCACTTTCGGGTGCGGCCGGCGGTATGGACCTTTCTGGCATCGATCTGTCGGGGCTGGACATTGACCTTTCGGGCGTTGGCAAGGACATCGACTTCAGCGACATCATGGCAAAAGCGCCAACTCCAGATTTCTCGGGTATCTTTGACGGTCTGGAACTCACGCCCGAGCAAATGCAGCAGGTGGGAACACTAGCCAACCAGCTGTTTGAGGGCTTTTTGCAGTCTGATCAGTTTAAGGCACTGTCGCCCGAAGATCTTAAGGACGCGTCAAAGCTCTCTGCCGCATTCTCGACGTATCTTGAGAGTGATACGGCAGCCCAGCAAATCCTGGCTCAGCTCAAGGCGCTCGGCGGCGAT
>USDE01000018.1 GCA_900553345.1 uncultured Collinsella sp. | reverse complement strand
GGGGGTTCTTTCGTCCTGCGGAGTGTCCGCGAAGGTCAGCCCCCAGATCCTGCTACGACTACGTCCTCGGATTGTGTGGCTGAATGGATGACGTGGCTGTGGGGGCCTTTTGTCCCCTTCGCTGTTTCGCGGCTTTGCCGCGAAACCACGCGTCACTTTGGGGATGGATAGGGGACGGGGCTGGATTGCGGATTCAAATGGCTAGAGAGATATGGGCGCGAACGAGAAATCGTTATTGGGGTCATCCTTTTCCATAAACTCATCGAGACAAAACGTCATGTAGATTGGAACGTACAGAACCTTGCCCTCTTTGCTGAGATTCTCGTGGCTTAGTACAACGGCTTCGGGAATTTTGTACTCGCCCACACTCATCAGACGATCGAGGGCCGCGTGCGCTCGAACTTTCTTGCCCGATTTGACCTCGATTGGGACAACATGACCGTGGACGCCTTCGATCACAAAGTCAACTTCACCGACCTCACGCGTTTGGTAGTACCATGCATCCGCCCCGAGGGCAACGAGTTCCTGCGCGACCACGTTCTCATAGAGACCACCAAGGTTGGGAGTTTTCATATCAAGATAGACAGCGCGTGCGGTGCTGCCGGGGTATCGCGATGCGAGCATGCCTGTATCAGACTCGTATAGTTTGAAGGCTGTCGTTTTCTCCGTCCTCTTGAGAGGACTCCGTGGCTCCGTCACCCTGGCGACCATCAATCCAACACCTGCGTTAACAAGCCACAGGAAATCCTGCTCATATTTTTTAAGGCGAGCTCCCTCACCCAGAGACGAAACAACAAAGCGATGAGACTCCGCCTCAAGCTGAACGGGAATTTGCTCAAAAATCGACCGAACGTTAAACGCTCGAGTCGATGCATATTTTGAGATATCGCTTTTGTACTGATCGACCAGCTGAGTTTGAAGCTCACGTGTGCTCACGAGCGAATAACCCGAATCAATATAATTCTGAACGACCTCCGGCATGCCGCCGCAAACGATATAGGCTCTATAGTTCTTGAGCATCGCCTCATGAATATAGTTTTCGACAGGATGTTTCTCGACAAGGCAGCTGCGAATGCCTGCAAGCACATTCTCGCTTACGCTGTTTGCCCAACAAAACTCTTCAAAATCCATCGGGCGCATAACAATGTGCTCTACATACCCCACCGGAAAAGAAGAGATCCCCTTAAACTCAGTCCCAAGCATAGACCCCGAGAAGACATAGCTAAAGCGCCCATCCTCGACCAACGCCTTCATGAGTGTAACGATCTGCGGATACTCCTGAATCTCATCGACAAAGACAAGCGTATCGCCCTCAACAAGCGGCGCATCCGCAAGAAGGGCTACGCGGTTGATAAAGTCAACGGAGTTCTTTGCGCCAACAAGTGCATTCCTTGCTTCGACATCGAGTAGTAAATTGACCTCAAAATACGAAGCGTAGTTGCTTTTTCCAAACGCGCGAATCGCATAGCTCTTGCCAATCTGACGCGCACCAGTAACGAGTAATGCCTTATTGGAGTTATTCTTCCAGCTCAAAAGCCTATCAGTGACCTTACGGCGTAGCATTAAACCCCCAAATGACAAAAATTGACAGATAGAATCGCCTAAAATCATACAAAAATTGGCAGATAATATTGTCGTAAATATACAAAAATTGGGAGATAGCAAAGGTTCGAATAGGCCTCAAAGCCACTGAAACAGTGCTCTACTTTGCGAAGGGGCTGGGGACGCTGTTGGGTGCGTCTCCAGCCCTCTGATTCTTACTTTGGATCCCGATGGTGGGGTGTTGTCGGTGCTGCTTGCTTGGTTACCTTGTCTCGCCGGACTCCGTGCGTAGGCGGTAGCCGTGGACGAGGTCGCTAATGGCCGGCCAGGGAATCTGGCGGTCGACCCAAAATTGGAGCTGGACCAGATAGCGCTCGGTGGCGCGGGTGAGGGCTGCAAACTGTTCGTGAGTCTCTACCTGGGCGTAGAGGTCGCGGCTGTGGGCGAGGATTGCCGTGGTGTCATCCATTTTGCCGGTGACGTCGAAGGCGCCCGAGAACCAGTCGCACAGGCGCGCGGCGCTGTTGTTGATCGTTGCGAGGTCGGCGGTGCCGTCGTTGGCGTTTTCGTTGGCCTGGGCTCGCAGGAGGGAGAGGGCGTCGGCCGCGTTCATGCAGTAGCCGACGGTGAAGTTCCAGACGGCGAATTCGCGGCCTGTGTCAAGCTTGCGGCGGCGCATGTAGTCGATATCGCGCGGTTCCTCGAGCATCATTTGGTCGGCGAGGGCCTCAAGTGCAGTGGTGTACTCGGCAAGGTCGAGTGCGAGCAGGGTGTTGATATCCATCATCTTTAGGCCTCCGCTTCGATCTCGACGATTTCGTTTTTGATGCACATGCCCTGGTTGTCCCAGACATTGCGGCAGGCGGCGGCAAAGCGCTCGCGGTCGGCTTCGCAGATGCGGGCGAACATGTTGCAGGTGCCAAAGGGCTCGCACACGTCAAAGAAGATGCAGATTGACGACCATCCGCCATACCAGCTCACGGCGCCCGCCGGCTCGTGAAAAACGGGGTTCTCGATGTGCTCATAATTGGCAATGGGGCCCGATACGGGATAGGTTACCTCGGCATCGCAGATCTTGGCCGAAAAGATACGTGACTCGACCGGACAGGACGATTCGAACAGCTTGCATGTCTCGGGAGCCTTGTCCCAGAGCATATCGGCGAGAAACGTCTCGCCATTCAGCGTGATCTTGAGCATTTTTGTCATAGTAAGGACCTCCTCAATCCGTCGCTCAAGGGGTTCGCTGGCGGATAAGGAGAAGACAGCGGCGGGGTCGCCGAACCCAAACTTCACGACAGATCTCTGTCGCCCCAGCCCGCGCTGTTCTTCGCTAAAGTACCATGCCGCAATTGCGCGCGCAATATCAGTTTTTGATTTTCTGGAAGCGGCAATCGACGAGACGGCTCGCCGGCTGCCGGCCGACGCGCGGCAAAGGCACTCGTCTATTCCTTAAGTTGGATGAAAAACGCCATGTTATTGCAGGGCTGCATACTCGTCCAATAAGTGCATAGAATCTCGTATAGTGCGAGTAAGATTTTGCGCTGTCTGTTTTATGTTTAGCAAAGATATAGTTTGCATAATCTGGTCTAATCCCTGCTCTATTAAAATAAAGTTGCACGTAAATGACGTAGATATGCTTGAGCTGGGTTTCTTTACGCTGAGCGGGTAAAAGCGACCGTTCACCGTTCAACTATTTTCAAAATGAATAAAATGAGCGATAAAGAGAATATAAACCTTAATAAACTCGCGTATCGCACGGGCGCGGGTTATTAATGGGTTGTAGGCCTTTTACAGAAAGGATTCCAGCAATGTCTAAGCCTCTTGGCAAGCCCGATCGTATCGTCGTCGCCCTTGGCGGCAACGCCCTCGGCAACAACCCCGTTGAGCAGATCGAGGCCGTGAGCAACACCGCTCACGCTCTCCTCGGCCTGATCGAGCAGGGCAACGAGATCATCATCACCCACGGCAACGGCCCACAGGTTGGCATGATCCAGAACGCCTTCGCCGCTGCCCATGACGCCATCGGCACCCCCGAGATGCCGCTGCCCGAGTGCGGTGCCATGTCCCAGGGCTACATCGGCTATCACCTGCAGCAGGGCATTGGCCGCGAGATGCACAAGCGCTATAAGCGTTGGCACGCCGCCACCGTCGTCACCCAGATCGAGTGCGACCCGGACGATCCCGCGTTCAAGAACCCGACCAAGCCGATCGGCCCCTTCTACACCGAGGAGCAGGCCAAGGAGTTCATGGCCGAGGATCCTTCCAAGGTCTTCGTCGAGGATTCCGGCCGCGGCTGGCGTCGCGTCGTCGCTTCCCCCGATCCCAAGAAGATCGTCGAGGCTGACTCCATCCTCAACCTGCTCGACAACGAGTTCATCGTCATCGCCTGCGGTGGCGGCGGCATCCCCGTCGTCCGCGACTACGAGAACAAGGGCTGCTATAAGGGCGTTCCCGCCGTCATCGACAAGGACCTGGGCGGCGAGCTGCTGGCCGAGGACTGCGACGCCGACGTTCTGTTCCTGCTGACCGCCGTTGAGCATGTCGCCATCAACTTTGGCAAGCCCAACCAGGAGGAGCTCGAGGACATCACCGCCGACGAGGCCGAGCGCCTGGCCGACGAGGGCCAGTTCGGCAAGGGTTCCATGGAGCCCAAGGTCCGCGCCGCCATCAAGTTCGCCCGTTCCCGCAAGGGCCGCACCTGCATCATCGGCGCCCTGGACAAGGCCGCCGAGACCATGGCCGGCCTCTCCGGTACCCGCATCCACGAGTAGCCTCTACTCCATTGCCTCTCTCGTGGGCGCCAGGCAAGACGCCCACAAACTAGCCTCTCTTCATGAGCCCCGCGGCCCGCTCCGACCGCGGGGCTTTTGCTATTCACCTGGTCCCCGATGGGTGGGTAGTCATTGGGGACGTTCTTAAACGACTAGTCAAACAAGAACGTCCTCAATGACTACTAATTTAAATCTGTCCCCAATGACTGCGGAAAGCGCATCTCACACCGACGCATTGCTTTCGGGCCCTCTCTCCGTGCCCCCTATAAGTTCAGCTGGACTCCCCGCAACCTGTTCCGCGTTGGCGGAACGAGAGCGACGTGGAGTGTCATTCTTTACCGCGTTAGACTAGACGCAGGGAAAGGAGGAGGACATGGATGCTCGCGTCAAGCAGCTTGTAAATATGATCGAGGACGCTCAGCCTGTCGCTGTCGCGGTGCTTGCCAAGCGTCTCGAGGTAAGCGAGCGCGCCGTGAGAAACTATATCCATCGCGCAAACGACAATCTTGCGGGGGTTGCACGCATCGTTGGCAGCAAAGGGCAATATCGTATCGATGTTGCACATGCAGATGAGCTTGCTCGCTTGCTAGACGGTGCGGCTCTGGCCCATCCGGGCATTCCTGATACGCGCGACGGCCGTGTGTCCTTCCTTCTTAACGACCTCCTCATGCGGTCCCAGTGGGTGACGATTGAGGAGTATGCGGATTTACTCTACGTTTCGGCGCGAACTCTGTCCAATGACATGCGTCTGGTAGAGCAGAAACTCGCCCAATTTGACTTAACGCTCGAAAAGCGCCCACGCTACGGAATCCGCGTTGCGGGCGGGGAGTCGCAACGGCGCCTGTGCCTGGCCTCGCTGGTGAGGCCCGTGTTGCCCGACACCGACGATGCAAAGCTCGCCGAGCGCCTGCGGGCCATCGCCGCATGTGTGGACGATGCCCTGACGGCCTCGCCCGTCACGGTGAGCTCGCTGGCATCCCGCAATCTCATCATGCATCTTTACATTGCTCTTGGCCGCATCGAGCAGGGCTGCTATGTCCCAGCTGCAGAATCGGACGTTCAAAAACTGGAGGGAACGCGCGAATACGCCGCGGCTTTCCAGATTGCCGCAAACATCAAGGATGCCCTGGGCGTGAGCATGCCCCGAGAAGAGGTTGCCTTTATCGCAATCCATTTGCTCGGCAGGGGCACGGGCGTGCCCGAGAAGGGCTCTGCCGTTATCTCGGACGAGATGTGGGAGATTGCTTCCGAGATGGTACGTGCGGTCAACGATGAGTTTAGGTTTGACTTTAGCGGCGATCTTGAACTTCGCATGAACCTTGCTCGGCATATCGGCCCTCTGGGCTATCGCCTTGAATATCACATGCATATGGATAACCCCATGCTGCCCGATATCAAGACGAGGTTTCCGTTGGCCTATTCGATGGCAGCTGGCACCTCGCAGGTACTCGAGCGCCATTTTGGCAGCCAGCCCTCTGATGAAGAGCTCGGCTACATCGCCATGGCATTTGCCCTGGCCCTCGAGCAGCAAGCCGACCAGCCGCGTCGCAAGCGCATCCTGATCGTGTGCGCCTCGGGAGCGGGAAGCGCCCGTATGCTCGAGCACCAGTACCGCAAGCAGTTTGGCATGTATATCGATTCGATTGAGACATGCGATGTCGCCCGCGTGGGAACGTTCGATTTTTCGCACATCGACTACGTGTTCACAACGGTGCCGCTCAACGTCAAGTTGCCCGTGCCCGTCCGCGAGGCCGATTTCTTCTTGGAGACGAGCGATGTCAACGCTATCCGCAAGGTGCTGAGCGACGACACTGCGCAATCGGACTCCGTAAGCTCTTTCTTTAGCCGTGCCCTGTTCTTCAACCGCGTTGAGGCGTCGTCGAAGCAGGCCGTTCTCCGATATCTCTCCGAGCGCGCCGTCGAGAGCGGCCGTGTCGATGCCCAGTTTGCCCAAGAGGTCGCCGAGCGCGAGAGCGCGAGTGCCACCTCGTTTGGCAATGGGGTAGCCATGCCCCATGGGATGCATCCCTTGAGCGCCGAGGCCTTTGTTACCGTGGGCCTGCTCGAACACCCCATTCTTTGGGACGAATACGGCCATGAGGTCGATATCGTCTTTATGGTGTCGTTTGCCCGGTCGGGCGGCGATGAGGCGCGGATCTTGAGCTCACTGCTCGCCGAGATCTTTATGGACCGCCAGGGGGTCGAGCGCCTACGCGAGCGCCGGTCCTGGCATGAGCTGATGGCGCTTGTGCAAGCGCATACGGCTTAAGACTTCTTTTGTCGATAACCCTGTCTGTCTACCTGCAATAAACCTCGAGGATTGCGGGCGGGAGATAGGCGTTTCGAATATTCAAGTACAAACCAAACATCACGGGAGAGGAGACCGTTATGGACGATCAGGGAACCGAGATGGTTTCGTTTCAGCTGGTCGCTGCAGCGGGAGAGGCACGCAGCCTTGCCTTCGAAGCCCTTGAAAAGGCAAAAGCGGGGGATTTTGACGCCGCCGCCAAACTCATGAAGCAGTCAAAGGATGCGGGAATCAAGGCTCACCACATCCAAACGCAGCTGCTTTCGACTGAGGCAGCGGGCGAGCATCTGTCGGTGGATGTGTTGCTGGTCCATGCTCAGGACCACCTCATGTGCTCCATGCTTGCTCAGGAGCTCGTGCAGGAGCTGATCTGCCTGTATGAGTGCACTGCAACCAAGAACGCCTAGCGGCGTGCGGTGACTATCCAACCAATCAATGCGAAGGGAATCCCTTATGAAGATCCTTCTTGTTTGCGCAGCTGGTCTGTCTACAAGCATTCTGATGAAGAAACTCGAGAAATATGCGGAGCAAAACGGCATCGAGCTCGATATCGATGCGGTGGGTATCGGCGAGTATCAGGAGACGTGCGCCAATTATGACGTGCTGCTCTTGGGGCCGCAGGTGTCCTACCAGCTCAACACCGTCAAGCAGGGGAGCGGTAAGCCGACCGCGGTCATCCCCGCACAGGACTACGGCATGGGCAACGCCGCCAACGTGCTGGCACTCGCCCAGTCGCTGTTGGGTTAGGAGGCGACCATGGAGAAGTTCATGACCCTGCTTCAGGAAAAACTGACCCCTATCGCCAATTTCTGCGGCACCGAGCGCCACTTTGCCTCCATGCAAAAGGGCTTTATGAGCGCGATCAGCTTCATCTTGGTATCTGCCGTCTTTATGATCCTCGCCAACCCGCCGGTCACGGCCGACCTGGTGGCGCAGGGCGGGTTCTGGTCCGTCTTTGGCCCTTGGCTCGATTTTGCCACGGCCAATAAGCTCACGCTGCTCATCCCCTTCAATATGACGATGGGCATACTGTCGGTGATCGTGACGTTCGCAATCGCCTATAACCTGGCGGGCACCTACAAGATGCCCAAGCTTAACGCCGGCATGACCTCGCTGGTGATGTTCCTGATCGCCGCGGCGCCGTCGTCCTACTACCAGCTTGCTGACGAGTCCGTGCTCCAGGCGGTCCCCTGCACCTATCTGGGTGCGCAGGGCCTGTTTACCGCCATCATCGTTGCCTTGGTCTCCGTCGAGGTCACGCGCTTCTGCCAGACCAAGGGCATCACCATCAAGATGCCCGATGGCGTGCCGCCGTTTTTGTCCGAAACCTTTGGTGCCATCGTACCTATGCTCGCCAACATCCTCATCTTCTTTGGCGGCAACCTGCTGATCCAGATGATCGATCCCGCGCTGTCCATCCCCTCGGTTATCGAGAAGCTGCTCGCTGCCCCGCTTTCCGTCGCAGTTGACTCTGTGCCCGGCGCACTGCTTATCTGCTTCATGACGCTGCTGTTTTGGTGCTTTGGCGTCCACGGCAACATGATCGTAATGCCCATCACCGCCCCGGTCTCGCTTGCCGCCTTTGCCGCCAACGCCTCGCTCTATGCTGCCGGGCAGCCGCTTGAGTTCCACCCGGTGCTCATGTCGTTGGCCATCAACCTCATCGGCGGCACGGGTAATACGTTCTCTTTTGTGGCGCTCTGCGCGTTTAGGGCAAAGTCGCAGCAGCTCAAGGCATTTGGCAGGGCATCGATCGTGCCGAGCTTCTTCCGTATCTCCGAGCCCGCGATCTTCGGCGCGCCCATCATCTTCAACCCGATCCTCATGATTCCGTTTGTGCTAGGCGGCATGATCTCGGCCCTGCTGTATTGGGGTGCGGTCTCACTGGGTCTTGTCTCTAACTTCTACATCTTGGTGAGCGGCACGTTCCCCATCTTCGTTCAGGGCTTTGTCCAGTGCCTCGACCCGCGCATCTGGGTGTTTACGATCGCTTTGATCGTGGTCATGGCTGTGGTCTGGTACCCGTTCTTTAAGGTGTACGATAACCAGCTCCTGGCTCAGGAGCAGGAGAACGCCGCGGCAGCTTCTGCCGAGGATGCTGAGTAGCATGAGTTACTTTGACAGAACGTCTGCCGCCGGTATGCCCGAGGGCTTTTTGTGGGGTGGTGCCCTCGCCGCCAACCAGGCCGAAGGGGGCTGGAACGAGGGCGGCCGCGGCATGTCGCACTCCGACCTGATCCCACAGGGTTCCGACCGCTGGGATGTAATGTTTGGCAGGCAAAAGCCCGTGGACGATCCGGACAGGCTGTATCCATGCCGCTGGGGCAACGACTTCTTCCATCATTGGCACGAGGATGTCGAGCTCTTTGCCGAGATGGGCTTTAAGTGCCTGCGTCTTTCAATTTGCTGGAGCCGTATTTTTCCCACAGGGATGGAGGCCGAGCCCAACGGCGAGGGCTTGGAGTTTTACCGTCAGGTATTCGAGGCGCTGCGCGAGCATGGAATCGAGCCGCTTGTGACGCTGTCGCACTACGACTATCCGTTGGCTCTGGTCGAGCGCTATGGTGGCTGGCAAAGCCGAGAGATGATCGAGCGGTATGCGCACTACGTCGAGACCGTCGGACGCGCGTACCAGGGCCTCGTGCGTTATTGGCTTACGTTCAACGAGATCAACAGCGTGGCGCTGTCCTATCTCAACGCGGGTGTCACGCTCGAGGATGAGCGTGACCGTGCAGCCGTGACTGCGGCGTTCTCGCACCATATGTTTATGGCGAGCGCTCGCGCTGTCGAGATTCTGCACAAGATCGATCCCGCAAACAAGGTGGGTTGCATGGTCGCTGCCGGTGCGACCTATCCGTACCGTTGTGCGCCCGAGGACGTATGGCTTGCGTATGAGGAGGACCGCGGCCGCTACTTCTACACAGACGTGATGGCTGCGGGCGCCTATCCTGCTTGGAAGCTGCGTGCACTCGAGAAAGAGGGTGTTCACGTGCCCTTTGAGCCGGGCGATACGGAGTATCTGGCAGAGCATACGGTCGACTTCATCTCGTTCTCGTACTATTGCTCGCGCTTGGTGTGCGCCGATGATCAGGTGATCGCCGAGAAGGCGGAGGGCAACGTGTTCCCGACGTTGCGCAATCCGTACCTCAAGGATAAAGAGACTGCCTGGAAGTGGCAGATCGATGCGCTGGGTTTGCGCGTGACGCTTGCCGGCTACCACGATCGTTACCATCTTCCGCTCTTTATCGCCGAGAACGGTGTGGGCGGACTCGATGCGCTGGAAGACGGCAAAGTCCACGATGCGTATCATATTGATTACCTGCGAAGGCATATTCTTGCGCTGCGCGATGCAATTGTCGAGGACGGTGTTGACCTGATGGGATACACGCCGTGGGGCTGTATCGATTTGGTGTCGGCCTCGACGGGGCAGATGAAGAAGCGCTATGGCTTTGTTTATGTTGATGCCGATGATATGGGCAAAGGCACGTTCGATCGCTACCGAAAGGACAGCTTCTGCTGGTACCAAAAGGTCATTGCATCAAATGGCGAGGACTTGAGTTAACTCTTGCAGGTCTGTTGCCCCCGCGGTCCGCTTCGGCCGCGGGGGCTTTTGTTTCAAGACTTTAGTCTGCTGGCCGCGCAGCGGCCAGCTTTAAACCACCCGCTACGCGGGTGGAGACAAACGGCTTTACAAAGCCACCCCTCCGACCGATATTGACGATTGTTCAGGCCGTCAAGAATTCGAGTCGAAGGGGTGGTCGCCATGGCCCAGAAGGCCTACAGCCTTTCCCACACGAAGTGGATGTGCAAGTACCACATCGTGTTCACGCCGAAGTATAGGCGCAAAGTGATCTACAACCAAATCAGGAGCGACATAGGGGAGATCCTCAGGAAGCTGTGCGAGTACAAGGGGATCGAGATAATCGAGGGGCACCTGATGCCCGACCACGTGCACGTGCTGCTGGCGATCCCGCCGAAGTACAGCGTCGCGAGCGTCATGGGCTACCTGAAGGGGAAGAGCTCGCTGATGATATTCGACAGGCACGCCAACCTCAAGTACAAGTTCGGCAACAGGAAGTTCTGGGCGGAGGGCTACTACGTGTCCACCGTCGGCCTGAACGAGGCGACGATCGCCAAGTACATCAGGGAGCAGGAGTCCCACGACATCGCGCTGGACAAGCTGAGCGTGAAGGAGTACGAGGACCCCTTCAAGAGGAGGTGATCCCGCCGGTTCGACCGGCGCGCCACGGGTCAAGATGCACTAGGCCTGGACGAAGTCCGGGCCCGCGCCTTTAGACGCGAGCCCGGGGCCCGTGGGTTATACCCTAAGAGCAAACCACCCTTTTTAAGGGTGGTTCTGATTTACATATTTGTAACAGAGCCAAAATATCCCCACATACTTCGCCCAACTAAAGAAATTCTCGACCGTTGACCGGAATTAGCCCCAAATCGTGCATAAAATGCGCTACTGTATTGCGAAACGTTGGTTCGTTGTGCATAACCAGCCATAGCAACGGGCGGCGTTTTGATGGTTCGGATCGGATTGTCTCGACATGTGTCCGACTGAACATTTCTTTGTCCTATCTCATAAGGAGGATGGCATGGCTGATTCTATGTTCCACCAGCCCGTTATGGGTCGTCGCGCCTTTGTCGGCGGTACCCTTGCTGCGAGCTCCATGGCTTTTCTTGCCGCATGCGGCAAGAAGGGCGGCGACGCTTCCGGTTCTGAGTCCGGTTCGAAGCTGAACTTCTACATCAACAACCCGGTCTGCATCGACCCCTACAATGTCCAGGAGGACCAGGGCACTCAGGTCGAGTACCAGCTCTTTGATGCTCTGACCTCTTACGACGCCGAGAAGGGCGAGATTGTTCCGCTGGCTTGCGAGTCCTTTGAGTCCAACGACGACGCCACCGAGTTTACCTTCAAGATCAAGAAGGCCAAGTTCCACAACGGTGACGACGTTACCTCCAAGTCCTTCAAGCTCGGTTGGGAGCGTCTGGTCAACACCAAGTCGGCTGTCGCTACCGAGTACGGCCCTTCCGAGGTCTCCTATCACCTCTCCATGGTCGAGGGCTATGACGATCTGCTTGCCGGTAACGCTACCGAGCTCAGCGGTGTTACCTGCCCCGACGATGAGACCCTCGTCGTCAAGCTGGCTTCCGCTTACGCCGACTTCCCCTTCGTCGCCTCTCACCCGGCTCTGGCCCCGGTTCCCGAGTGCGCCGAGTCCGATGTCAAGAGCTTCTACCTTGCCCCGGTCGGTAACGGCCCGTTCATGATGGACGGCAAGTGGGAGGATGGCCAGGAGATCAACGTCAAGAAGTTCGACGATTACTATGGCGACAAGGCCAAGATCGATGGCATCCACTTCCAGGTCATCAAGGACATGGAGACCGCTTACAAGGAGTTCCAGGCGGGTAACCTCGATGTCTGCGACGTTCCCGTCGCTCAGATTGATGCCGCCAAGAAGGATCGCGGCGTGTCCAAGGACGGCTACACCATGGGAGACGGCGAGCGCATGCTGCTCGGCGCCGAGCCTTCCACGTACTATCTGACCTGCAACACCACGGCCGAGCCGTTCAACAACGCCGACCTGCGTAGGGGTATCTCCCTGGCCATCAACCGTGAGGCCATCTGCAAGACCATCTTCAAGGGTACCCGTACCCCTGCCGACGGCATTGTTCCTCCGGGCATCGATGGCTACAAGGAGGGCGCATGGGAGTTCTGCGCCTACGATGTCGACAAGGCTAACGAGTACCTCGACAAGGTTGCTCCCGCTGGCGCTAACGGCGATCGTGGCATTA